>JBJMHG010000128.1:0-10084 GCA_045807485.1 Actinomycetes bacterium | reverse complement strand
GTGAAGGCACGGGACGCCGACCGCGCCTGCGCCGTGCTACGCGAGCATCGGCAGCGCGCAGTTGGGGCGCTCGAGGCCGCATTGGTCAGCCGGTAGCGGGTATGACCGGGATTTTTGCAGTATTCGGGGCAACCGCTACCTGTGGCCGGCGCCGACATGGCAGGGTGTACTCGGGTTAAGGCGAGCGTGGGGAGGGATGCGATGGAGGGCAAGGGTTTTCTGCTCGGCCTTGCCGTGCTCGTTGCCGTCCTCGCGGTGCTGTTCGGAGTGGCGTTGGCCAGCGGTACCAGTGATGACGCCGGCAATGACGACTGTGTCTCACAGGAGTACTGCTGAGTCGGCCGGTGCCGGCACCTGCTGCGATCAGCGGTAGGCAGCGATACCTGTGACGGCCTGACCCACGACCAGCGTGTGGATCTCTTCGGTCCCCTCATAGGTGAGCACCGACTCCAGGTTGTTGGCGTGCCGTAGCACCGGGTACTCCAACGTGATCCCGTTGCCCCCCAAGATGGTGCGAGACTCCCGCGCGATGGCGATAGCTTCGCGAACGTTGTTGAGCTTGCCGACCGAGACCATCTCGGGCGTGATGGTGCCCGCATCCTTCAGCCGCCCCAGGTGCATGGCCAGCAAGAATGCCTTGTCGAGCTCAACGGTCATGTCGGCGAGTTTCTTCTGCGTGAGCTGGAACCCCGCGATGGGCTTGTCGAACTGCTCTCGGTTGATGGCGTAGTCGATGGCCGTCTCGAGGCAGTCGCGAGCGGCGCCAACGACCCCGAACACGATCCCGAACCTTGCTTCGGACAGGCACGACAACGGCCCCTTGAGTCCGGTGACCTCAGGCAGTACTGCCGACTGGGGAAGCCGCACGTTCTCGAGCACGAGCTCGCTGGTGACCGATGCCCGAAGGCTGAGCTTGCTCTTGATGACTGGTGCGCTGAAGCCGGAGGAGTTCGTCGGGACGACGAAGCCGCGAATGCCTTCATCGGTTTGCGCCCACACCACTGCGACGTCGGCCACCGCGCCGTTGGTGATCCACATCTTGGTGCCATTGAGTACCCAGTCCGAGCCGTCGCGCTTGGCGCTGGTGCGCATGCCTGACGGGTTCGACCCGAAGTCGGGCTCGGTGAGGCCGAAACATCCGATCGCTTGGCCCGCGGCCATCTTCGGCAGCCATTCGGTCTTCTGCTCCTCCGAACCCCAGCGCCAAATCGCGAACATCGCCAGGGAGCCTTGCACGCTCACCAGCGATCGAATTCCTGAGTCGACAGCCTCGAGCTCGAGGCATGCCAGCCCGTAGGCGACCGCGCTGGTACCAGCGCAGTCGTAGCCGTCCAAATGCATACCGAGTACTCCGAGCCCGCCGAGTTCCTTGGCTACTTCACGGGCTGGCAGCGTTCCGGCCTCGAACCACTCGGCGATGTGCGGCCGCAGCTGTTCGTCGCTGAACTGGCGGACGGTGTCGCGGATGGCCCGCTCCTCTTCGGAGAGCAAGCTGTCGGCGGCGATCAAGTCGAGCGGACGCAGTGGCATGACGCGGCTCCCTCAGGGCGAGTCAGGGCGAGTGGTAGGCAGTTCGAGGATTGGATCCAATATACCACCCCAAACTCAGCCGCCCCAAATGCGCTGTCGGTTGCCTCGTGGCCGGACGGCGGATCAGGCAGCGGTGATGAAGAACTTGCGGACGGTTTCGACGATGTCCCAACGACCTGACCAGCCTTTCGGCAGCGTCAGCACGTCGCCGGCTGTCAGCTCGGTCGACGTCCCGTCGGCGTTGGTGAGGCGGGCACGTCCGGTCAGGATTTGGACGGTCTCGTGGTCGGGTCGGTCTTTGATCGTCCACCCACCTGGAGTGCACTCCCAGATGCCGACCTGAATTCCGTTGCCTTCGTAGAGAACACGTCCACTTGTCATGGGTTCACCGACGTCTGCACCGGCGCGGGGACCCCAGTCTTCGAGGTCACCGGCGAGCTCAGGTGCGGCAGTGGCGACGAGAGATGGCGTGCTCATGGGGCTCCTTCGGTGGGCGGCGCTCGAGGTATGGCGCTCAACTCTACGGGTGCTGCTCGGGTGCTGCCGGGTGCTGTCGGGCCGGTGCACGCTTGCTTCTGGTGATTCTTAGGTGTTTGGTACGTGCTTTGAAGTGAGATTCAAAGTTGATCTCAAAGTCACTGTCAAGAGAGGCGACTGAGTGTCGACACGTACCCGCCGGAGCAGCGAGCGCCGCGCCGAGCTCCAGGCCGCGGCTCAGCGCGCGATGGCCGAGTACGGCACTGAAGTGCAGCTCAACCAGGTGGCGCGCGAGGCAGGTCTGACGTCGGGAGCGGTCCTCTACCACTACCCCGATCTCAAGGACCTCTTGCTCGACGCTCAGCGGGCAGGCATGGAGCGCTTCTACGACGCCCGGCTGACAGCGCTCGAGGGGATCGATGACCCGGTGGAGCGGCTGGTCGTCACCATCGCCTCAGGCCTGCCGAGCGACATCGATGACTCCGATGTTCGGCTGCTGTGCGAGCTGGGAGGCGCGGCGGCCCGCAATCCGGTCTACGGCGCGTTGCTCACCACACTCTTCGATCGGCAGGTCGCCATGTACCAGGTGATCCTCGAAGCTGGATCTGCCAGGGGGCTCTTCGGTCTCTCGCAGGACTCCCTCGTGATCGCGCGTACTCTGGTCGCCCTCGAGGACGCCTACGGCTACCGGATCATGGCCAGGCACCCCAACATCGGCTATGCGTCGGCAGTCGAGCTGGTCATGACGTACGCCAGACTCGCCACGGGCCATGCCCTTCCGTACGCCCTTCCGCACCCGTCTCGAATGGAGCCCTGATGGCAGATCGTCCGTTGACCGTTCTGTTTCTGCCCGAGTCCGCCTACGGACCGACCGGAAACTGCATCGGGATCGGCAACGTGCTGCTTCAGAAGGGCCACCGGGTCGTGTTCGCGGCCGAGTCCTCGTGGAAAGGCAAGCTCGAGCCCCTTGGCTTCGTCGAAGACCTCGTCGATCTAGCGCCACCGCCTGAGAAGGCGTCCGGTGCAGAAGAGCAAGATGCGGGCGCGTTCTGGAAGGAGTTCATCAAGGAGACGTCTCCGGAGTTCCGGAAGCCAACGGTCGAGCAGCTCGAGACTTTCATCGCACCCACGTACCAGGCACTGATCGACGGTGCGATGTACTGCGAGCCCCATCTGGCCGACATCATTGAGCGGCACAAACCGGATGTCCTGGTCGAAGACAACGTGGTGCTGTTTCCGGCGCTGACGACGTCCGGTGCGCCGTTCATCCGCATTGTTAGCTGCAACCCGCTCGAGGTGAAGGGCCCAGGTGTTGCACCAACGTTCTCAGGGCTACCCGCTGACGATGACAGCCAATGGGAAGCCTTCCGAGCCGAGTACGAGCGCACACATCGCGAGATGTGGACCTCGTTCAACGAGTTCGTCGTGAAAGCCGGTGCCGACCCACTTCCTGACCTCGACTTCATGCCGGAGTCCGCGCACGCGAATCTCTATGTGTTTCCGCAGGAGGCCGACTACGTGGAGCAGCGCCCGCTCGGGGAGACGTGGCACCGGATCGACTCGAGCGTGCGATCGACCGATGAGCCGTTCGACCTTCCGAAGGAACTTGCCGAGCGTCCCGCGGGAAGTCGTCTGATCTACCTGTCGCTCGGATCGCTCGGCAGCGCGGACGTGGATCTCATGAAGCGGTTGGTGGAGGTCCTCAGCCGCACGCCTCACCGTTACATCGTGAGCAAGGGTCCGCAGCACGCCGAGTACGACTTGGCCGACAACATGTGGGGGCGCGAGTTCCTGCCGCAAACCTCGCTCATGCCACTGGTCGACCTCGTCATCACCCACGGAGGCAACAACACCACCACCGAGGCGCTGCACTTCGGCAAACCGATGGTGCTGCTCCCCTTGTTCTGGGACCAGTACGACAACGCGCAGCGCATGGACGAGCTGGGGTTCGGACGCCGGCTCCGCACGTACGAGTTCACCGATGACGAGCTCATCGGGGCTGTCGACGGCCTTCTTGCAGACCCGAGCCGCACAACCCGGCTTGCGGCCGTTGGTGAATCGATCCGCGCTCGCCGAGGCAAGGAACATGCTGCCGACATCATCAAGCGGGTAGGACTTTCGCATCGCGCCGGCGGATGAGCTGAACGACACCGCAGACCTCAAGAGACTGGTCGCGACCTCTGACCCGGCGAGCCTGCTCCCTGCGCACTACCAGGGCACGGTGGCGCACGGCTCGATGGCACTGGTGGCGGCCATGCGATTGGGCGAGGCAGCCTGGCTCGGCGTCCTCAGAGCGGCATCGGGTGAGCTCTTCGGAAGTCCACTGTCGGTCATCGCGGCATCCGGCGATGATCTCAGTGATGCGACCGCTCGGCGGGCCGCACCGGGCGACGGCGTGGCCAGCATGCTGCTCCGTGTCCTGACCGCTTCTCAGGATGGCCCCAACGCCAATGCGTCCGGGGTGGGAGATACCGGCTTTGCCATCACCGGCCTCGGCCAGACGACGGGCGACATGGGTCAGGCTGAGCGACCGATGCTGGTCGACCAGACCCATGAGTCCGTAGTCGTCGGCGAGCGCGTCGTCGTCAAGTGGGCTGTGCGCGCCGAGGCCACACCGGCCTCGACACTGGTCGCTCACCTCGCAGAAGCCCGCTTCGACCAGATGGCCCGGCCGTGGGGGTTCGTCACGTGGGACGCAAGTGCTGACGAGACGGTGCTCCTGGCCTCGGCAGTGCAGTTCTTGGAGGGCGCGAGCGACGGCTGGAGCTGGACGGTCGGCGACGCAGGCGACTATGCGGCGGGCCAGACCGGACTCAACAACGCCACGGTGCCACTGGTCTCCGTCGGAGAACTGGTAGCAGATCTACACATCGCGATGGCGACGTCGACGTCGGTAATCAGTGCACCGCGATTGGAGGCCACGGCGTCCGATGTCGTGAGCTGGCAGGATCTCGCCCGCCAGCTCCTCGCTGAGGCAGTCGACGAGGTGGACGGTGCAGAGGGGGAACGTCTGCGTGATGCGGCGCCTCGCATCGAGGCAGCCGTCGACGCGCTGCGCCACGTTCGAGGTACCCCCATCATTCCGGTGCACGGTGACTTGCACGTGGGGCAGATCCTGCGATGGCGAGACGGCTATGCAGTTGGTGACTTCGACGGAAATCCAGTGCTGCCGGTCTCGGCGCGCCTTGCACCGCAGCCGGCAGCACGTGACGTAGCGGGGATGCTTCAGTCTCTCGATCACGTGGGTCGGGTCGTCAACAGGCGAGTCGACGGAGCCAGTCCGAGCCGTACCGAACAGTGGATCGAGGCGGCACAGTCAACGTTTCTCGACGCCTACCTCTCGCGTCTGTCGCAACGCGGTCATGCCGAGTTGTTCGATCAGCGGCTCGTTGTGCCATTTCGGTTCGAGCAGGAGTGCCGCGAGTACCTGTACGCCGTTCGCCATCTGCCCCGTTGGCGCTATGTTCCTGATCAGGCGCTGACGGCGCTGCTCTCGACTGTCGACTGATCCGGGGGTCACGTGGATTCCGCCGCGTTTGCTGCTGACATCGAGAAACGTCCGACTTCGCTGCAAGACCTGCAGCGCGTGCTGGTGACCGACGACCCCTGGCATCAGCTCCCTGACGACGTAGGGCAGGTGTTGTTCCTCGGAATGGGCTCATCGACGTTCGCAGCTTCGGTCGCGGCGGCTCGACTGCGGGCCTTGGGCGTAGATGCAGTCGCCGAGCTGGCATCGTCTGAGCTCCTACCGCCCCCAGACACCGAACAGCTGGTGGTGGCGGTCTCTGCCTCAGGAGGATCGCAAGAGACCCTTGATGCCGTCGCCCAGTACGCCGGGCAGTCCACCGTGATTGCCCTGACAAACGTCGAAGGGTCTCCGATCAGCAAGCTCGCCGACGCAACGATCCTCCTGCACGCCGGCCCAGAGCACGGCGGAGTTTCGTGCCGTTCTTACACGCACACCCAGGTCTTGCTGCTGGCATTGGAGGAGCGACTGTCGGGAATTGACCGAGACCTGCTCGCGATCGTGGGGCGTTCAGTCGAGGCGGCCCACGACCTGCTCGACCGGCGCGCGGCGTGGCTCCCTGACCTGGTCGATCTCCTCGACGGCGGTGAACTCACGGCAGTCGCCGCTCCCTTCCGCAGATTCGGGAACGCGGCTCAGTCCGCCCTCGTGTTGCGGGAGGGTCCTCGCCGGCATGCCGTCGCGTCCGAGACGGGGGAGTGGAGTCATGTCGACGTGTACCTGACGAAAACCTACGACTACCGCATGCTGCTCTTGCCAGGTAGTAAGTACGAGCCGGAGCTGCTCAAGTGGACCAGCGATCGCGGCACCACGGTGGTTTCGGTCGGCGACGATGTCGCCGGTGCGACGCACTCGGTCCGATATCGCCACGACGGAGACGAAGACGTGAGGCTGCTGAGCGAGCTGCTGGTAGGCGAACTGCTGGCCGCTGATTTCTGGCTGGCCCAATCACCGAGCTAGTAGTTGTGTGTCAGGACTGAGGTGAGCTCCATGCGCGCACGTAGTCCGGAACTTGAAACGGGGCAACTAGGTCAGGCGCGTTGATCGGCTCGCCATACCGCCGCTTGATGGGGACGACTCCCGCCCAGATCGGCCGGTCGACGTCACTCGGTTCGTCTTCAGGAGGACCGTCGGACACTTTCACCGAGATCTCGTCAAGAGGGAGCGCCAAGACCAAGGTGGCTGCTAACTCTTTCTTGTTCGGATGTCTGGCCTCTGCCCAGCGCCCCGGGAGCAGATGTTCAGTGATGACTTCGAGTGCGTGTTCTTCGTCGTCACCTTCGAGTACTTCGCACTGCCCCAGCGCCATCACACCGCGGTACTGCATGGACGACTCGAAGGTCGATCGTGCGAGAACGAGGCCGTCGAGGAGAGTGACCGTGAGGCACGTTCGCTGACCGGCGGCCAGGCCGCGAAAAAGGCGGCTTCCGGTGGAGCCGTGGAACAGGACGCGATCACCGTCACGTGCGTAGCCAACCGGCACGACGTACGGCTGACCATTCGCGTCGCCAACCGCGACGTGCGCGACAACACCGGCGTCGAGAATGCCGTACGCCACGACGCGGTCAGAGACCGCCTTCTCCGGAATCCGCTTGACGACGGTTCGCTCGGTCGAACCAGGTGAGGGGAGTGCAGTCATCTCGCAGCTCGTCTCATGGCCGTGCTCTGGCCGCTGATCAGAGGATCGACCACGCCTCGGTGAGAACTGACCGCAGCGTCTGTTCGATCTCGTCGAACTCCTTCTGCCCGACGATCAGCGGCGGTGCCAGCTGAATCACCGGGTCACCCCTGTCGTCGGCCCGACAGTAGAGCCCAGCATCAAACAGGGCCTTCGACAAGAAGCCGCGCAGCAGGCGCTCGGCCTCGTCATCGTCAAAGGTTTCTTTGGTCGCCTTGTCCTTGACCAGCTCGATGCCGTAGAAGTAGCCGTCGCCTCGCACATCGCCGACGATCGGCAGGTCGTAGAGCTTCTCCAGCGTGGCGCGGAAGGCGGGCGCGGTTTCCTTGACGTGGTCGTTGATGCCCTCGCGCTCGAAGATGTCGAGGTTGGCCAGTGCCACGGCCGCTGCAACTGGGTGGCCGCCCCAGGTGTAGCCGTGGGCGAAGTAGTTCTGCCCCTTCTTGAAGGGTTCGAACAGACGGTCACTCACCACCATGGCACCCAGTGGCGCGTAGCCGGACGTGAGGCCTTTCGCTGACGTGATGATGTCGGGCTGGACGCCGTACCGCTTGGTCGCGAAGTAGTCGCCGATGCGTCCGTATGCACAGATGGTCTCGTCGGAGACGTAGAGGACGTCGTACTCGTCGCAGATCTCACGGACACGCTCGAGGTACCCAGGCGGCGGCGGGAAGCAACCACCTGAGTTCTGCACCGGCTCGAGGAAGACCGCAGCAACCGTGTCGGGTCCCTCGAACTCAATCGCCTCGGCGATGCGGTCAGCGGCCCAACGTCCGAAGGCCTCGAGGTCATCGCCGTGCTCTGGTGCCCGGTAGAAGTTGGTGTTCGGCACCTTGACGGCGCTCGGTACCAGAGGCTCGAAGTACTTCTTGGCGTCGGGGATGCCCGTGAGCGACAGGGCACCGTGTGGTGTGCCGTGATAGGCGATGGAGCGGCTGATCACCTTGTGCTTCATGGGTTTGCCGGTGAGCTTGAAGAACTGCTTGGCCAGCTTCCATGCGCTTTCGACTGCCTCGCCGCCGCCGGACGTGAAGAACACTCGGTTCAGGTCGCCCGGCGCCAGTTCTGCCAGTCGGTCGGCGAGGTCGATGGCTGCCGGGTGTGCGTACGACCACAGCGGGAAGAACGCCAGCTCGCTGGCCTGCTTGGCCATGACCTCGGCCAGCTCGGTGCGGCCATGGCCGACCTGGACGACGAAAAGGCCGGCAAGACCGTCGAGGTACTTGTTGCCTTGGTCGTCCCAGATGTACGCGCCGTCGCCACGGGTGATGACGGGGACGTGTCCACCATCTTCGTAAGTCGAATGACGCGTGAAGTGCATCCAGAGGTGCTCGCGCGCGCGTTGGGCCAACTGGTCGTCGCCGGCTTCGCTGACGTACTGCGGTGAAATGCTCATCGGGTTCCCCAGGAGTAGATCTGTTTGCGGAGCTTGAGGTAGACGAAGCTCTCGGTGTGCCGAACACCGGGGATGGCCCGGATCTGGCGGTTGATCACATCGAGCAGGTGGTCGTCGTCCTCGCAGACCACTTCGACGAGGATGTCGTAGGAGCCTGCGGTGATGACGACGTAGTCGACTTCTGACATGGTCTCGAGCGCATCGGCGACTTCTTCCAAATCGCCCTCGACCCGGACGCCGATCATCGCTGCCCGCGGAAAGCCGACAGAGAGTGGATCGGTGACTGCCACGATCTGCATGACACCGGTCTCCAGGAGGCGCTGCACGCGTTGGCGTACCGCCGCCTCCGAGAGCCCGACCGCCTTGCCGATCGCGGAGTAGGGTCTGCGCCCGTCCTCTTGCAGCTGCTCGATGATCGCCTTCGACACTTCGTCGAGGACGGCCCCATTGCTGCGTTCAGAGACGCGGTCGCGGCTGACCATTGACGCATCCTGTCGTGGTTGGGGCCATTTGGCAAGCGATTCCGTCGAGGAATCGAGGTTTCTCGACGGAATCGGTAATGGAAATGCCGTGAGTCTATCGTTTCCCGCTGTCGGGGGCTATGGTGGCGTCAGCCGTAACCACCCGTCCCGCCGCTGCCGCCCCGCAACTAGGGGCTACCGAGGAGAGCACGTGAGCGACCGCGTCATCCGCAACTTCATCAACGGTAAGTCCGTTGACTCCGCCGACGGTCAGATGATGGACCTCATCAACCCGACGACCGGCGAGGTGTTCGCCCAGGCCGCCAAGAGTTCGGCCCAAGACATCGACCGTGCATTCGCCGCCGCTTCCACCGCATTCGAAACGTGGAAGGACAGCACCCCGTCAGAGCGTTCATTGGCCCTGCTCAAGATTGCCGACGCCATCGAAGCCAACGCCGACGAGCTGGTAGCGCTTGAGAGTGAGAACACCGGCAAGCCGCTCGCTCTGACCGCAAGCGAAGAGATCCCGCCGATGGTCGACCAGATCAGGTTCTTCGCCGGAGCTGCTCGCAACCTCGAAGGACGCTCCGCCGGTGAGTACATGGCTGGCCACACCTCGATGATTCGCCGCGAGCCGGTCGGTGTTGTCGGTCAGGTGTCACCGTGGAACTACCCCATGATGATGGCGGTGTGGAAGTTCGCTCCTGCCATTGCCGCCGGATGCGCCACGGTTCTGAAGCCCTCCGACACGACGCCGGCCACCACGGTGCGCATGGCTGAGCTGGCGGCAGAGTTTCTTCCGCCGGGCGTCTTCAACGTCGTCACCGGCGACCGGGACACCGGACGTGCGCTCGTCGACCACCCGACTCCGCGGCTGATCTCGATCACCGGCTCTACCCGAGCCGGCATGCAGATCGCCGAGTCCGCCAGCAAAGACCTCAAGCGTCTTCACCTCGAGCTGGGTGGCAAGGCTCCGGTCATCGTTTTCGACGACGCCGATCTTGCGGCAGCAGCCG
>JBJMHG010000127.1:0-6988 GCA_045807485.1 Actinomycetes bacterium | reverse complement strand
CCTCGCCCCGGGTCAGGGCGATCGCGCCTCGCACTCAGCTGCCTGCAGGAGCGCATAGCCGCGCGGAACCGGCTCGTCGACCTTCTCGTAGGCAGCTGCCACCGCGAGCCACAGGTCTCTGGTCGGCGCACCTCGAGCCATCGCAAACAAAGCCTCGGCATGCGCCCTCCAAGCCTCGCCGCTCTCGCCAGCTGCTGGCTGGGACGCTGCCGCTGCCTCGACGACTTTGAGGGCGTCGAATGCGGACGCCGCGGCGGCGTCGTCGGGTGCGGCCACGATGATTCGGGTCGCTGCTTCGGCAGCAATGACGATCAGCGGCCAGTAGTACCGGGTATAGCCGGTGGCAATGGGATCGCGAAGCTCAGCCATCGAGATCTCGAGAGCTGTTGTGACCTCGCCCCGGGTCAGGGCGATCGCGCTTCGCACCTGTGCGTCCGGCAGTGCATCTTGGGGCAGTGGCAGCGCGTCGCCCTGAGCAGCTTTGGTGTCGACGAGCAGCTGCTCAGCAAGGTCGAGGTCACCGCGCAGCATGGCGACGGTCGCGGCCAGGATTCCCACGCCGGCCTCACCAAGACCGCAGTCCTCGATGGTAGGTATCAGAACCTCGTCGGCACCTTCGAGATCGCCCAGATGGATTCGCGCGTCAGCGATGTTCGCCATCGGCATCGGCGAGTACGTGCGCATGAGACCGAGTCGCGACGCCAGCTCGAGGGCTTGTTCGGCCATCTCGATCGCCTCACGATGCCGCCCCAAGCCGCACAAGGCGTCCGAGAGATTGGTGAGCGCGCGACTCTCGAGGATTGTCTCTCCTTCGGCGCGTGCTCGTGCCAGCGCTGTGCGCATCACGCCGAGCCCTTCGTCCACGTCGCCGGTGTCGATCAGCGACGTGCCGAGCGTGATCAGACCAGCGATCTCGGTCAGTGAATCGCCGACCTCTTGCGCCATCGACACGGTTTCGTTCGCCGTAACGAGAGCCTCGTTCACCCGGCCCCGCAGCAGCAACGAGACCGCGAGGGCTTCCAGGGCCTGCGCGCGCGTCACACTCGGACTCTGCGGCAACATCTCCAGAGCCTCTTGGATGTCGACCACGGACCGGTCGAGGTCGCGATGAAGCAAGCGGCGACCGCGTCGAACGAGGGCTTCCGCAGTGCGGTCGGCGCTCTCTTCTCGCCGAGCGAACATGATGGCTCGCCCAGTGAGAGCGAGGAATCGCTCGTGCTCGTCAGCGCGCGCAGCAGCCTCGGCGGCTTGGAGCAGCACGGTGTACTCATCGGTGCCGAGCGCCGCACCGGCGTCCGGAATCACCGCCCACAGCTCTAGAACACGCTCGAACATGCGCAGCTGCTCGGCGTACGCGTGGATCCGACCAGCCGCAAATGCCGCGTCGTACGAGGCCGGCACTGCACGTGGCAGGTCGTGAGCGGCGTTCCAGTGGTGCGCAATCTCGAGCGGCACCTGTTGAGGTTCACCGAGGTCGGGGTGGTCTGTGAGGGCACGAGCGATCGCCGAGTGGATGCGTGAGTGCTCACCGGGCATGAGGTCGGCGTGCACGTATTCACGCAGCAGCGAGTGGCGGAACGAGCAGGTGCTGTCGTCCTGCGGGATGAGCATGGCGCTGTCGATCAGCTCGCGTAGTGCCTCGTCGACGGCCAAGTCGGTGACACCACCTTGCGCCGCCACCTCGTTCAACAACCGGTGTGGGACGTCGTTGCCGATCAAGGACGCGACCCGCAGCACAGACTGCGTCTGGGGCGTCAGCCGCTCAACTCGCATCAACATGACATCACGCAACGACTGGGGCAAGACCTTGTGATCAGGGCAAGCTGCAAGCTCCTGCAGCATGAACGGATTACCTGCGCTTCGCGCACTGAATGAGGCGATCTCGGCCGCCGAGGGATGATGTCCGAGCAGCGTTGAGAGCATCTCCTCGAGAGCGGTGTCTGACAGTGGCGGGACGTCGATTCGCGGGACGCTTCGAGACAGCTCGGCGATGAACGGCCGCAGCGGGTGCTGACGATGCAGCTCGTCGCTGCGGTAGGTGCCGACGATCAGCACGGGTGCGCCCTGCAGCGCTTTACCCAAGAACGCGAGCAGCTCGCGCGTGGAGCGGTCGGCCCAGTGCAAGTCTTCCAGCACAAGAATGATCGGTTGCTGTTCGCTTTCGCGCTCGAGCAGGTCTGCGACTGCTTCATAGAGTCGACGTCGGTCATCGGACGCGCCACCTGCAAGCGCGACGAGGTCGGTAACACCCGCTGACCGCATCGGCTCGCGCAGCGCTACGGCGAAGGGAGCGAACGGCAGGGCGTCATCGCCGAGGTCAACACACGCGCCAAGCAGTGCGGTGGTGCCATCGGCGCGGTTGATCAGCTCTTCGACCAGCCGGCTCTTGCCGATGCCGGCTTCACCGCCCACCAGAACGACCCGAGAACGCCCGCGTCGCACGTCGTCCAGGGCTGACAGCAGGACGTCCATCTCGTCGGATCGCCCCACCATTGGGCTGGTCAGAACCACGACCTCGAGCATGCCACGGTCCCCGGCACCAGCCGATCCTGCGTTCTTGCGGACGCTGGGCCGGACCGGCGCGGGGACCGTCGGGGCGCTGCTGGTGGGGGCCGAGCTCACCCAAGCCTGCGGCTGATGATGTAGTCGCGGGCAGTGCGGCGCGTGCGGCGCGGCGTGAAGCGAGTGCGGGTTCGGGCACGTTCGTTCTCTTGCGCCTCAACGAGCATCGCGTAAACCAATCCCTGTGACATGACTCCTCCTCGGTGTTTGCCTGTCTTGCTGGTGACATCACTCTTCGGGTAAGACCCCCAAGTGCGGATCGGGCAGATGCCTAGTCCTTCGGGGCGGCAGGGGAAGGGCTCGCGCTGGGCGCCTAAGGCCCTTGTCTCCCAAGGGATCTGAGGGCGTCTGGCCACCCCGGCAGCAGGTTTGTGCCGCTACAGGCCGGCTCAGCCCCTCAGGTGACGCCTTCTGCGCCGGTTCGCCAGCACCGGTAGCGTCCGGCTGTGTCTTCGACGTCGCCGTACACGGGCCTCAGCCTCTGGCATGACCGGGCCCACCAGGCCGGTGACCCGCTCACGCCGCGGCCGGTGCTGCCGGGCCCGGTCGACGCCGACGTCGCGATTGTCGGCGCGGGTTACACCGGACTCTGGACCGCCTACATGCTGCTCGAACGCGATCCGTCGCTTCGCGTGGCGATTGTCGAGCGCGAGATCGCCGGCTTTGGGGCGTCCGGACGCAACGGCGGATGGGCGTCAGCGATATTCCCGACGCCATGGAAGCGCATCGCCCGCGACGCGACCCCGGACGCCGCACGCCGCATGCAGCTCGCATTGAACGAGTGTGTCGATGTGATCGGTGAAACTGCAGAGCGGGAGAAGTTCGACTGCCACTACGCCAAGGGCGGCTACCTGTCGGTGGCGCGAAACCAAGCACAGTGGACGCGCGGGCAAGCAGAGGTAGACAACGCACGACAGTGGGGATTCGGCGACGACTTCCTCCGGCTGTTGGACGCCAACGAGATCGCGGACCGGATCGGAATCTCCAACGCACTGGGCGGCACGTTCACACCCCACTGCGCGGCGATTCAGCCCCAGCTGCTGAACCGCGGTCTCGCCGAGGCCGTCGAGCGCCGGGGCGCGACCATCTATGAACGCACGCCGGCCACGTCCGTCGAGCCGGGCATCGTGCGTACACCGCACGGCGACGTGCGCGCCGAAATCGTGGTGCGAGCCACCGAGGGCTACACCCCCGACCTGCCCGGCTTCCAGCGCGACGTCATTCCGATGTACTCGCTCATGGTCGCGACCGAACCGCTGTCGGACACCGTGTGGAAGTCGATCCAGCTCGACGACCGCGCGACGTTCAGCGACAAGCGGCACCTGAGGATATACGGGCAGCGCACGGCCGACGGCCGTCTGGCGTTCGGTGGCCGGGGAGCGCCGTATCACTTCGGGTCTCGGGTCGAGCCTTCCTTCGACCGCGACGCCCGCGTTCACCGGATGCTTCGCGAAATCCTGATCGAGCTGTTCCCCGTCATCCGGGACGCCGCATTCACCCACGCATGGGGCGGCAACCTGGGCATTCCTCGAGACTGGTACCCCTCGGTCGGATTCGACCGGCGCACCGGGTTCGCCTGGGCCGGCGGCTACATCGGTGATGGCGTCACGACCGCGTGCATGGCCGGACGAACCTTGGCCGACCTCATCACGCGGACGCCGTCCGACCTCGTCACTCTGCCGTGGGTGGGACGCCGATCGCGGCGGTGGGAGCCCGAGCCGTTCAGGTGGATCGGTGTCAACGCGGTGACCCAGCTCATGTCTCGCGGTGACCGCACCGAAGCCAGCAGTGGCAAGCCGTCGGAATCAGTAGCACGGTTCTGGAAGACGCTGGGGTTCTAGCGACCCATCGTCTGGACGCGACAACCGGCGTGGGATTGGGCTACCGTGGCATAACTTACGCAACCGTAGGTTAGCGGCAACCCCGCTGGCCAACTGAGTAAGCCACCGGTAATCCCGACGGAAAGAGACACCTGTGACCGAGCTAGCCGATGACCCCATGGCCGCACGACTGCTCATCGAGCTAGAGCCGGTCGTCGCTGGCGAGATCAACCGGCACATGACCCAAGCGCGGAACTGGTACCCGCACGAGTACGTGCCGTGGAGCGATGGACGCAACTTCGCCGGCGTCCTCGATGGTGACGCATGGGAGCCGTCCGAGCAGAAGTTCACGGACGCCGCACGCGCCGCGCTGATCGTCAACCTCCTCACCGAGGACAACCTGCCGAGCTACCACTTCGAGATCGCCAGCAAGTTCGGCCGCGAGGGTGCGTGGGGCGACTGGGTGCAGCGCTGGACGGCGGAAGAGGACCGGCACGCGCAGGTGATCCGCGATTACCTCACGGTGACGCGCAGTGTCGACCCGCAGGAGCTTGAAGATCTCCGCATGCAACACATGCAGAACGGATACAAAGCGTTGCACCCTGGAATGCTCGGCGGACTGGCCTACGTGTCGTTCCAAGAGCTCGCCACCCGGGTGTCGCACCGCAACACCGGCAAGGCGACAGGCGACGCCGTGGCCGAGCAGATGTTCGCGCGTATCGCACTGGACGAGAACCTGCACATGGTCTTCTACCGCAACATGATGTCGGCGTCCTTCGACATCGAGCCGGACGCCACGATGGGTGCGGTGCGCGATGTGGTGCTCGACTTCAAGATGCCCGGTCACGACATTCCTGGGTTCCAGCGCAAGGCAGTGCAGATCGCGGTCGAGGGCATCTACGACCTGCGGCAGCACAAGGACGAGGTGCTGATGCCGGTGCTTCGGCACTGGAAGGTTTTCGAGCGCACCAACCTTGGCCCCGAGGGCGAGAAGGCCCGCGACCAGATTGGCGAGTTCCTTGCGGACCTCGAGGCGCAGGCGTCCAGGTTCGAAGAGAAGCGGGACGCCCTCAAGGCGCGACTGAGCCGCCGCTGAACGTGGTCTGCACGCCCGGGCCACACCGGCGTCCGCCCAGATGAGAGCCGCAGCCGGCGTCGTCTCCATCCTGTTGGGACTGGGCTTCGGGATCCCATGTGCGTTGGGGATCAGGCACTTGGCCAAGACCGGCGAGGTCTGGACGCTCTGGGGATTTCCTACCTACGGCGGTGGCTACTTCGAGCGTGCGGGCGTGCCGACGACGGTTCCGCTTCTGGTGGGCTTCTTGATCGTGTGCGTGGCGGAGGTTGTTCTCGGTGTGATGTTGATCGTCGGCGTCTCCTATGCATCGGCGCTGAGCTACGCCCTTCTTCCGTTCGAGTTCGCTTACTGGATTGGCTTCTCGCTGCCGTTAGGGCCACCCCTGGGAGTGGGTCTCGCTCTGCTGCTGCTCTTCGCTCCCTTGGTTGAGCGCAGCGGATGACTCACTCGTCCGGCTCGCACAACGTGTGAGTTAGTTGTAGCCAGGGCTGCGAGTAACTAACACGTTGTCGCAGTGCAGCGAGGTCCGCAACGCTGCAAGACCCCTGCCCACCCGTTTCCTCGAAGGACTTCGGCCACTTCGGCCGCCACCTGGCAAGGTTCTTCGAGGTCGGCGTGCCCGTATCGGAGGGTCGCCTTGCCGCGCCGGGTACTGGAGTTGTCGCGCCGCCGATCACGGTGCCGTCCCGACCCTTCGTGCCCTAGGCGTCCATCAAGCTCGACCACGGTGAGGTACTCGTCGTATTCGACATCCTTGCGAGTGACGACCCCGTTGACGTTTTCCTTTGCCTGCCTTCGACCCGGCGGCAGGCCATGTGGCCGCTCAACTCTCACCAGGTATCTGTGTTCGAGGATGCTCTCGACGCCACCAAGGACGTCACCCAGGACGTCCTTGATGAGCTGGCGATGGCGCTGACGCTTGCGATGCGCCAGTGCTTCGATGATCTGGGCGGCGGACACGGCCTTTTCCCGGCATGCGTCGGTCAGCAGAGCGACAACGTCATGGGGTGAACGCATGCCTGCGGCACCGTATCGGCGGCAGTCGTCACCGGCCATCCCTGGTGAGTCGTCGCCTTGTGAGGCAGCAATCTGCTGCGGCGCAGACGCACGCCCGGCAACGACACCTCCTGTCGATCGCTGGGAATCGATACTTCGATGATTCCGCGGTTCGCGCGGCCGAATCCATAGAGGGATGCCGCCGTCCAGTGGCTGAGGACGGCACCCTCACCGGACGCCAGCAGCGCCGCCCACCACTGCGCACTGACACCAGGTCGTCCGTTCACGGTGAAGTACACGCCGGGTGACAGCACCACCCACCGCCCGGCGCTTACTTGCGAGCGAATGGTGCCGTGGCTGATTCCGAGCAGCTGTGCCTGGCCGTAGGACAGCACCCCATGCTGTGCTCGGAGCAGCTCGCGGAGTTGTCGATGTCTACGGGCGCCGGACGTCGGTGGTGCCTTCACGGGAGCACCGTGACAGCGATGAACCTTGGCCGCCGTCGCCCGCGTCCCGCCTGGGGACAACACCG
>JBJMHG010000126.1:0-3511 GCA_045807485.1 Actinomycetes bacterium | reverse complement strand
GAGCACGGCGCCACCGCCAAGCGCTAATACGCCATGATGCTCGGCGATCGCGGTCTGCACTGCTGCCCGTTCGAGCGCGCGAAATTGCTGCTCCCCCTTTTGGATGAAGATGTCCGAAACAGAAGTTCCAGTCTCTGCCTCGACATCTCGATCGGTGTCACGGAACGCTACGTCCAGATGTTTCGCGAGGGCCTTGCCGGCGGTGGTCTTGCCCGATCCCTGATTGCCCACGAGCACCACGATCGGGTGGTGAGCTCCGTCCGATGCCTGACCCGTCACCGGATTGACAGGTGCTCGAGGTACGACGAAACATTGCGCGAGGTCTCGGCGAGACTGTCGCCGCCGAACTTCTCCAACAAGGCGTTCGCAAGCACCAACGCGACCATCGCCTCTGCAACCACTGCGGCGGCGGGCACGGCACAGACGTCCGACCGTTGATTGATGGCCTTAGCCGCTTCACCAGTAGATACGTCGACAGTGTCCAAGGCCCGCGGCACGGTGGAAATCGGCTTCATAGCCGCGCGCACCCGCAGAATCTCGCCAGTGGTCATTCCCCCTTCGGTACCGCCGGCCCGACCGGTGGCGCGACGCACGCCCGCCTCAGTTGGCACGATCTCGTCGTGCGCTTCGGAGCCGCGACGGCGGGCCAAGTCGAAACCATCGCCGACCTCGACCCCCTTGATCGCCTGGATGCCCATCAACGCGCCAGCGAGCTGGGAGTCGATCCGACGATCCCAGTGCACGTGGCTACCCAGCCCGGGGGGAAGACCGTAGACAACGACTTCGACCACACCGCCCAGAGTGTCGCCGGCTTTACGAGCTGCCTCGATCTCGTCGACCATCGCAGCGCTGGACGTCGGGTCGACACACCTGACGGGGTCAGCGTCAACCTCGTCTCGTTGCGACACAGCCGGAACCACTCCATCGGGAACCTCGGCCTTGCCGATCCCCACGACGTGGCTGACGAGCTCGACTCCAGCCGCTTGACGCAGAAAGGCTTGCGCAACGGTTCCCAGCGCAACCCGTGCTGCCGTCTCGCGGGCACTTGCCCGCTCGAGGACTGGACGGGCGTCGTCCAGCCCGTACTTCTGCATGCCGACCAGATCAGCATGGCCAGGACGCGGGCGCGTCAAGGGTGTGTTGCGCGCCAGCGCAGCCAACACATCTGGGTCAACGGGGTCGGCAGCCATCACCGTCTCCCACTTGGGCCACTCGGTGTTGCCGACCTCGATCGCCACCGGTCCGCCCATGGTCTTGCCGTGTCGCACACCGCCGACGAGCTGGACAGCGTCCTGCTCGAACTTCATGCGAGCACCCCGCCCATGACCAAGTCGACGGCGAGCAAGCTGCTCTTGGATGTCAGCTGTGGTGATCTGTATCCCCGCGGGGAACCCCTCGGCAATGGCCGTCAGGACCGGGCCGTGTGATTCCCCTGCTGTCAACCAGCGCAACATGGGCCAAGTCTCCCAGACGTTCCCCTCACATGGACGGACCGGCCGGGCCGCAGCCTGACCGGTCAGTCCATGAATCGAGCGAGTCCAGGTGGGTCAGGGCTGGAAGACGACAGTGTCCTTCTGGACCAGCTCCACCGGGGCGTCCGATCCGAACACCACCTTCGCAGTGTCCTTGCCGTCCGGGCGCTGGCCGACCCAGGTCAGCTTGAAGGGCCCGGTGTTGCTGTTCGTGAACAGCTCCTTGACCTTCACGATGTAGCGCTTGCCGTTGACCTCGATGGTGGCCTTGTCCTTCGCCACGTCCACCGACTTCAGGGTCACCTTGTACTGCGAGACGGGGGGGTTCGGGTCCTGAGTCGGCGAGGTTGTTGGCGCCGGCGAGGATGGCGTCGTGGTGGGCGCGGTGGTGACGGTGCCTCCGCCGTTAGTCCCTCCATTGGAGCCTGAGGGGTCACTCGAGCTGCCGGAGGTGTCGTCGGATGTGTCGGAAGAGTCGGACGTGTCGGCGGGAGCAGCACTTTCGGCCTCCACCGGCAACGGCTCGAATGGATCACGCCCCACGTGGAAGTTCTTGCCAGAATCATCTGGCGCCTTCGTCTTGCTGACGTCCGGACTTGCGGACGCTATTGGCGCTGCCCCGCTCGGTACTGATCCGAGGTCTTCTTCGCCCCCGCCGGAGAGGAACAAGAAATAGACACCGGCGCCGAACACGAGCAGCACCGCCAGCCCGCCGACGATCATCAAGGTGCGCCTAGAACCGGCGGCAGGACTGTCTGACTCAGAGCCGGGCAACGGCTGAGCTGAGACTCTGTCTGACATCGTGATCTCCTACGGCGCGGTCGGGGTAGTTGTGACGTCGGGCGCCGCGGCAGCAGCGGCCTCGGCTGTTGGGTACTCGTAGATCCGCGCGTTGATCGTCGCGCTCAGCTCAGGAGCACCGCTGCTCGAAGTGCTGGTGTCGGTCCCGCCGGTGTCGGTTGTCGTGGAGTCACTTTCGGTGGACTCCGTGAAGGAGTACCCCGAAACGAGCGTGTAGCGCGATGCGGTTTCTAGCTCGTTCATGAAGTCGGTGATCTGAAAGTACGTCCCGGTGACGACGATATCGACGTTGATAGCGGCCAACGTGTCAAGCGGGAGGGCACCTGTCGGGTCAACCGTTCCGCCGAGTGGGGCGGCCTCGGAGGGAGACAGCGAGGTGAATGTGACCTGGGACTTGTGCGCCAGTTCTTCCATCAGCCGGATGTAGCTGGTCAGGTCGGCCGAGGTGGGAATCTTGGTCTGCAGCGCAGCAAGCTCAGCCTGCTTCTCTGGCAGGTCTTGGTGCTGTTGCTTCAGGACGGCTATATCCGTCTCCAGTTGCTGATTGGTTTGCTCTTGACTGGCGGTCTGTGCCTTGATGTCCGCCACTTCGGCGCGCTTAGGCGCAATCAGGAGGAACCAACCAGCGAGCACAAGAACCAATCCGGCAGCCACGGCTGCGAGGGTCCACTTGCGAGTCTCCGTCATCTCACTCAGCACCAATCTGCAGGTAGCGGTTCGACAGTGCCGCGATGTTGAGCTTGGTGCTCGAATCGACGTCGAACCAGTCGCCAACCGTGTTGGTCGAGTCGGACTTGGTAATGGTCTGAACGAAGGGGTCGGAATAGCCCTCGACACGGGTCAGCGACTGGAGCCTGGCTGCGACGGCGTCGAAGTCCGTCGACTTGCCGGTGAAGGTAATGGACCCCGTGTTGGCGACTACCGGTATGGGTGCAGGAGTCGTTGTGGTCCCGTCCGTTGTGGTTCCGTCCGTTGTAGTTCCGTCCGTGGGCGCGGGTGCGGGCAGAGCTGCAGCGCCAGCTAGTTGCACAGCAGCGGCGTCATTGACCGCCGTCATGCTTGACAGGCGCGTCGTCCGCGGGATGGTCAAACTCAAGTCATTGAGGTAGAACGACCAGCGGATCTCCGGTGTCATGGCCGTTGCCAGGTTCTGTTGAGCGGTGTCAACTGACGCGTAAACCAAGGGAACTTCTGCGTAATCGGCCTTCTCCGCGGTGCGTTGAGCTCCAATGGCCTGA
>JBJMHG010000125.1:0-2767 GCA_045807485.1 Actinomycetes bacterium | reverse complement strand
AGCCGGGCCCGCAGCGCCGCACTCATGGGTGCTCTTGCGCGTGCATTGTGCTGCGCAAGCGCCACCGGCTGGTCCGAGAGTCCTAGGAACGTGGTGACGGCCGGCCAGTTCTGTTCTGGGTTCGCCCAGAAGTCAGCGCTGTCGAGGACGAGAACACGATCGCGTCCCACCGCGGCCGCCATGCGTTCCAGCTGATCGATGTACTCGCCGCGCTTGAGGTATGCGTGGTGCTGGTGAGCCATGCTGCGTCGAACTTCGCCAGACTGCAGCCGCTGCTCCTCCTCACCAAGACGTTCGGGCTCGAGCGCGAGAGCACGCTCGAACGACTCGACCTCGAAGCCCCGGGCGAGCTCGTGTGCGTGTGCTGAGTAGGCCCGTTCCACCGGGTCGCGCAAGAGTGCGATCACGCGCACACCTGGAAGGGCCCGCCCAATGCGCTCTGGCGCCAATGGGTGCCAGAGGTAGTAGGGGCTCGACTCGCCAACTACTACTGCGCCGTCGGTGCGGTGCTGCATCGACTCGATCGACGACTTGGTCGGAAAGTGCCCGCGGTACCAGTCGAGGGACTCTTCGTGGTTGAGATCGAAGTAGTGAACGCCCTTGCGAAGGGTTGGTCCGGCAAAGGCAGGGTGTTGCGACAGTGCCTTGAACAGGGTGGTCGTGCCGCAACGTTGGCCGCCGACGATCAGCATCGTGGGAAGAACTCTGCGTGAAGCGGTGCGGTGTCCGAGCTGATCGGCCGCAACCAGCGCCGCCCGGCGTCCGACGTCTTTGACCGAACTCATGTACTTGAGTCCTTCCGACCGGCTGTGTGCGGCCTAGGCGCCGACCCGGCCAGGTGCGGCAGCAGCCACTGTCCGACCGCTCCGAGCCGTGCACCGGCCTGGGCCTGGTCGTCGTCGAGATAGCGGCCGGCCAGCTCGAGCAGGTACCCGGTGACGGTCAGCTCTACTGCTCGTCGATCTGTGACTCCGAATGGACGCAAGACGCGCGCGGCGTTCTCGCGGACGTCGTGCGGTAAACCAGAAAGGTCGCGTACGGATGCTTGTCGGTTCGTGAGGAACAGGTGCAGCGCGTCGTATCCCACCGGCACACCGTCGGCGAATCGCTCCCAGTCCCACACCGAGCAACCGACCGGTGTTATCGCCATGTTGGTGGTGCGCCAGTCACCGTGCCACGAGCCCCATTCCAGCGCCGCATCCTGCACTTCGGTGCACCATGCGAGCGCGATCTCGGCGAAAGCGGTAGTGGACGGATCGCCAGTGGATTGAGCTCTGCTTAGCCATTGAGCACGAATGGCGGCGGCCGCCGACGCTTGGTCGAAGTCACGTCGCAGCAGTGCGATCTCGGTCTGCGATGCGACGACGGCTTGAGGGTTGCGAGCACGCGGGGTGGTCGGTACCGGGGCTTGGACGACGTACTGATGCCCGTCGTGCGTGCCATGGGCGATCAACCGCGGAACCCTCGTGTTGACGATTCTCTGGTGCTCGACGAGTTCACTGAGCTCCGCGAGCGTGGCCGCCTCCCGGCCCACCAGCTGATCGGTGAGGGCGTCGACGCCGTACTTCGCAAAGGCGACGAGCTTGCCGCGAGAGTCTGCGATGGCAAGCACAGGCTTGCGGTTCGCACGGGGTGGGCCGAGATGAACGCCCATGGCGAAATCGTCTGACGACCCACCCAAGCTGGCGGCGACCACCTCGAAGAGCGAGGGCGTCGGCAGGGTGTGAGATCGCAGGTTGACAAGCGTCGCCGCGTTCATGGCAGTCGTCCTCGCCCGGGCACCCATCGACGACCCGTTCCGCAGAGCTCGGACGATGCGCGCGCCAGACTTGCGCGGCCGGGTCGGCAACACAAGCCGTGGGTCATCGAGCGAAGGCACCACGAGATATCGCCGGTCTGAGGAGCTGTGCCCATTGGCTTCGACCCCGTCTGGCCAGAGCGGATGGTTCACCAGGGTGCGGCCCGGCCCGTTCATGGTGTCCGCCAGCTCGGTTGGAGCTTTCGGAACCCGCTGTCGCCCAGACGTGGAATCTCCGGTTCGGGGTAACCCTGTTCCCTGTCGCGTTCACTACGCCACAGCAACGCCACGGAAATCATGAGCAAGCTGAGAGTCGAGCTGATACCCACGTACACGAACACATAGAGCAGCTGGACGAAGATGATGGTGTGTGCCGCAAGCCCGATCGGCGAGACGTCGCGTCTGAAGCGCCACAAGATCGCGATGAAGAAGCCCAAGAATGCTGCCAGCCCGACGAACCCCTGCGAGTACAAGACGTTCCACGCGTGCCCAGTGCTGCCGATGGTGCGGTTCCCGCACCGCGGACACTCTGGGGTCGCACCGATGGCAATCGACTCATCACTGCCTACTGTCTCGCGGGTACCGCCGTAGCCGAGCAGTGGCGACGCGACGCCTCCGTCGATGGACGCCTGTGCGAGCGAGCTGCGTACCTGGTTGCTGTTACCGGCTTCAGCGCGGCTCGCGACCACATTCCCGAGCGGCGTGACCGCCATCACCGCCAATCCCACCGCTGCGACGCCCAGCAGCGCCACGATCAGCCATGGTCGGCCGGCGATCGCCAGGCGGAATGTCCCATAACAAACTGCGACTCCTAATCCGAGCCATAGCCCGCGGTTGAGCGAGTAGATGATCGGAACGATGGCGATGCCGAGTGCGAGCAGGCCGAACATGCGACGTCGCGCTGCTCCGTAGACGAGCGCCCAGATCACGAACCAGATGATCAGAATGGAAAGGTTGTTACCCCACGCG
>JBJMHG010000124.1:0-3137 GCA_045807485.1 Actinomycetes bacterium | reverse complement strand
TCCCGCTGAACCCCGATCGTGATCCGAACGACGGAAACTCCAGCGGTCCGTCTTTCCCCGGTGAGCAGCATGTCGCTGCTGCGCTTCGATTTCTCAGACGCCGGCTCGAGGGGTCATACGAGGTCGACGACTTCGGGTTCGACCGTGAGATGACCCGCGATCTCCTCCTACCCTCGCTCCGACCTCTCTACGAGAAGTGGTTCCGAGTCGAAGTGCATGGGATTGAGAACGTCCCGGACGCCGGCGGTGCTCTGATCGTGGCCAACCACTCCGGAACCGTTGCGCTCGACTCGTTGATGACCCAGGTGGCGTTGGCCGATCACCACCCCGCGCATCGTGAGCTTCGGATGCTCGGCGCCGACCTTGTCTTCTCGCTGCCATTCGTCGGCACCCTCGCACGGCGCGCCGGACACACGTTGGCCTGTAATCCCGATGCCGAACGGCTGCTCGCCGCTGGGCAGCTGGTTGGAGTTTGGCCCGAGGGGTTCAAGGGCATCGGTAAGCCCTACACCGAGCGCTACCGCTTGCAACGCTTCGGGCGGGGTGGCTTCGTCTCAGCGGCGCTGCGCACTGGCGTCCCGATCATTCCCACGTCAATCGTCGGCGCTGAAGAGATCTACCCGATCCTCTCCGATGCCAAGCTGTTGGCCCGACTCCTCGGTCTGCCGTACTTCCCGATCACGCCGACGTTTCCGTGGCTCGGGCCGCTCGGCATGATTCCCCTTCCGAGCAAGTGGCACATCGAGTTCGGTGAGCCGATCCCGACCGATGTCTTCACCGAGGGAGCAGCAGACGACCCGATGCTGATGTTCAACCTCACCGACCAGGTGCGTGAGACCATCCAGCACACGCTCTACAAGCTGCTCATGCAGCGCCGCAGCATCTTCTTCTAACGCGCCCGGCGACGATTCGAGACTATGCCGGCCGCAACTCCGGCCGCGGCTCCGGCGACAAGAGCAGATGGGACGCCGACCTTCGCGGCCTTGCGACCGGTGCGGTAGTCGTGGATGTACCAGCCCATGGCCTTGGCGTGTCGGCGCAACTTGGCATCCGGGTTGATCGCGACCGGTTGCCCGACCAGCGAAAGCATCGGGATGTCGTTGGACGAGTCGGAGTAGGCGGAGCAGAGCGCCAGGTCGAGGTCTTCACGTTCAGCGAGTGCGCGGACAGCTTCTGCCTTTGCGGGCCCGTGCAGCGGTGCGCCTGCGAGCTTGCCCGTGTAAAAGCCCCCAACGACCTCTGACACCGTGCCAAGCGCTCCGGTCAGCTCTAGCTTGCGTGCGATGAGCGAGGCTAGCTCGACGGGTGCGGCTGAGACCAACCACACCCGTTGACCTGATCTCAGATGCGCCCGGGCTAGTTCGATCGTCTGCTTGTACAACTTCTCCTCTATCCGTTCATCGAAGATCTCGTCGCCAAGTGACACGACCTCGTCCACGGTGTGGCCAGCGACGAAGCTGAGCGCTGCATCAATGGCGGACGCCATGTCTTCGACGTCCTCTCGTCCGGCCACCCGGTACTTACCTTGTTTCCAGGCGAAACGTGTCACGTCGCCGACGGTGAAGAAACGTCTCTTGGCGAGGCCCCGCGCAAGGTGGAAAAGCGAGGCTCCTCGGACAATCGTGTTGTCGATGTCGAAGAAGGCGCCCGACCGTGGGTCGAGCACGATCTCTTGCGTCGTCTCGGCCTGCTCCGCAGCCGCCTCACCGGCAACGACGGCGGGTGGTCGCTGGAGCGACTCGGCGTCCGCGACCCGACGTTCCTTCACGACTCAACCCTAGGTGTATTGGGATGTACCAAGCTCGCTACCGGTTCAGCGTCTCCATGACCGTCGAGTAGTCCAGCGCGGCAACGATCGGATCGTTCGCATGCCGTGCGTGTCGTCGCGCGTCGATCTTCTCGCGAGCTTGGCGGATGCTTTGGCGGAGAAGCTGCTCGGCAGTTGGCTGCGGTGCGACTGCAGGGGGTGTATACGTGCTTTCCGTACTCGTCGACGGCGTCGACGTTCCGGAGCCGCCGCCGCTGCCGGCGGTCGTGCCGGTGCTACCTGTCGGCGCGCCACTGGGGGTTCGGAACACCTCCGCAACCCAGAAGGTCCCGTCCTTGGAGACGGCCGTACCCACTCCCATCTGGGTGTAGCCGGAGTCGAGGATCTGTGCGCGGTGCTCAGGGCTGTTCATCAGTACTTGGTGCGCGCTGCGCCAGTCACTGGCATAGGCAACGTTCTCGCCGATGCGAGACCAGCCGCCAACCTCGCTCGTGAGGTTGGGGTTGTGGTACAGCTCACCGGACGCCGCCATGCGCTCGGCTTGCCCGCGCGCTGCTGTCGCGAGGTCACCTGCATAGGAGTACGCCGGCAAGCCGGCGCTTGCTCTTGCAGAGTTCACTGCGCTGAAGATGTCGCTTTCGTTCGGGCCAGCGAACGCAGTACCGGGAACCAGCACCAACGCAACGAACGCGGTCAGCAAGCCGGTGACGGTCGTGGCCAGGACCTTGGTCCAGGAACGAGCCGGAAGCACGGAAACCACCACTTCTCCTCGAGGCACTGATAGGTGTCTCGGGGCCTGAGAGAAGGGCTTGAGCCATATGGGCAAGGCACCACGCAGCGTCACAAATCCGCCTACAGGCGTGTGCCACACTCACTCGCTGTGACAACGGGACGCCCCTCTCACCTGGGCGAGTATTTGACGCGTGCCGCCGCGCGGCGTCCGAACCACCCCGCGCTTTTGGTGGGGGCGGCTCGTCTGACTTGGTCTGAGCTCGATCGCCGCGCGCATGAGTGCGCAACCGGGCTGCGGGCGCAAGGGGTGTCGGTCGGCGACAGAGTCGGCTTGTTCCTCGGCAACCGCCCCGAACTGGTGATCGGCTACTTCGGTGCGCTGCGCGCCGGAGCCATTGTGGTGCCCATTAATCCTGCTCTGACCGCTCCCGAGGTTCGCTCGATCTCAGAACACGTGGGGCTGTCGCTGCTGGTGGTCGATCGGGCAACGGTCGAGGTGGCAGAAGTCGCAGCTCCTGAAGTGCCACGGTTCCTCGCCGGCGTGGGTACCGGAGGGGGAAGTTTTCAGTCGCTGCTGATCGGAGACTCGACCATTGGAGAAGAGCTGCCAGGCGCAGAGACGCTAGCGATGGTGATC
>JBJMHG010000123.1:0-15364 GCA_045807485.1 Actinomycetes bacterium | reverse complement strand
GCCGTCGTCGAGATGGGGCGACGCGGACCCAACCGCACCATCACCTGGCGGCAGCTCGCCGCCACAGTCACCGACCTGTCTGCCGGCCTGACCGCGGTTGGCGTCGCACCCGGTGACCGCGTGGCGCTGTTGGTCCCTCCTGGTGCCGACCTCACGGCCGTTCTGTACGCCACGTGGCGCTCCGGGGCGGTTCCCGTGATCGCCGACGCAGGGCTTGGCATCGGCGGAATGCGACGAGCGCTCCGCGGTACCGGAGTTCAGCATGTGGTCGGTACCGCACGCGGCCTCAGCGCTGCCAAAGGCATGGGGCTGAAGGGCACCCTCATTTCAGTCGGCGGGTTCCCGCCCGGCATGCGTCGCGCCGTTGGCGTCGACTACACCGTGGTCGAGCTGGCAGAGATCGGTCGTCAGGTGCGGGTTGGCCCCACTCCACCTGTCACAGCCGAGGCCGCGGTGCTCTTCACGTCCGGTGCCACCGGACCAGCGAAGGGCGTGGTCTACCGACATGGGCAACTCGAGGCGCAGCGCGACCTCATCGCCCACACCTTTGGCGTCAAGCCGTCAGACCGCTTGGTTGCTGCGTTCGCTCCCTTCGCACTCTTCGGACCAGCCTTGGGCATCGCATCAGTCGTCCCCGACATGGACGTGACCAAACCTGGAACGCTGAGCGCTCGCGCACTTGCTGATGCGATTGCGGCTATCGATGCATCGTTGGTGTTCGCAGCTCCTGGCGCTCTGCGCAGCGTGGTGCGAAGCGCCTCCTCGCTCGATGACGCGCAACGTGAGCGCTGCGCACGAGTGCGGCTGCTGTTGTCAGCGGGTGCCCCGGTACCGCGAGAGACACTGCGCTCGGCCTCGCAGCTGCTCGGAGATTGCGAAGCGCATACGCCCTACGGCATGACCGAGGCTCTGCCGGTGACAGATGTGACTTTGACCGAGCTCGAAGAAAGTGGACGCGGTAACGGCGTGCTGGTCGGTCTACCGGTAAGCAACACACAGGTCTCGATCAGTCCACTGGATGTCGCCGGAGCACCAACCGGTGCCCTCACCGACGAGCCAGACGTTACTGGCGAGGTGGTCGTCCGTGGCGCCCATGTGAAGGACCACTACGACCAGCTGTGGGCGGCGCAGCGGGCAAGCGCTCGCGACCACGGCTGGCACCGCACCGGCGACGTGGGTCACCTCGACCCAGACGGTCGGGTGTGGATCGAAGGAAGACTCGCACACCTCATCACCACTGCCGCGGGAGTTGTGACGCCAATCGGTCCCGAGCAGCGGCTCGAGCGCTTGGACGCCGTGCAGCTCGCCTGTGTCGTAGGCGTCGGGCCCCCCGGCCATCAGGTGGTCGTTGCCGTGGTTGAGGCGCCCCTGCACGTGCAGGGAGTCGCGTCCATCGAGTTGAGCGATGCTTTGCGAAAAGCGGCTGGTATCGAGTTTGCGGCAGTGCTGGTCGTGGACCAGCTACCCGTCGACATCAGGCACAACTCGAAAATCGACCGGCAACAAGTTGCGCGGTGGGCGGCTAATGTTCTCGCAGGAAACGGAGCCGCCAACCCATGAGAGTGCTGGTAACCGGCGGCACCAGCCTGCTCGGCCAACAAGTTGCTCTGCGCCTGGTTGATCGCGGTGATGACGTCGTGTCGATGCAACGACGCGAAGCTCCCGGCAAGTGGCGACAGGTTCTCGGCGACATTCGCGACCCAGACGCCGTAGCGACAGCCGTCGCCGATGTAGACGCCGTCATCCATCTGGCGGCGCGAGTGTCGGTGACGGGCAGCTTGGACGACTTCGAGTCGGTCAACGTCGGCGGCACGCACAACGTGATCGCTGCCATGCGCGAATCACGCGCGAGGCAGCTCGTCCACGTCTCTTCACCCTCGGTCGCGCACTTTGGCAAGGCACTCGCCGGCGCCGCTGCTGAACCAGCAGACCCTGACCGCGCCCATGGACACTATGCCCGTACCAAGGCCAGGGCCGAGCTGGCCGCACTCGATGCGGCGTCCGACTCGATGTCTGTGGTAGCGATCAGGCCGCACCTCGTGTGGGGCCCTGGAGACACTCAGCTCATCGGACGCATCGTCGAGCGAGCGGCGTCCGGACGGCTCGTGCTGATCGACGGTGGCACCGCTCTCATCGACACGACGTATCTCGACAACGCCGCTGACGCACTGGTCGCGTCCCTTGACCGGGTTGATGACCTGAGCGGAGAGGCGTTCGTCGTCACGAACGGAGAACCACGAACGGTGGCCGAGCTGCTGACCCGGATCTGCCGCGCCGCCGGCGTACCAGAACCGGCCCGTTCAGTTCCGAGGCTGCTCGCAAGCGGAGCAGGAGCCATCGTCGAACGTGCCTGGCACACCACGCGTCGAGAAGGCGATCCCCCCATGACGCGATTCCTCGCCGAACAGCTGTCCACCGCACACTGGTTCGACCAGACACGAACGCAGTACCGCTTGGGCTGGGCTCCATCAGTGTCATTGGCCGAAGGATTCCAGCGACTCGCCGCCAGCTACGCCTAGCCCGGCGTCGTGCGGCAGAATGGCCGTCCCGGGAGGGTTGGCAGAGCGGCCGAATGCACTCGCCTTGAAAGCGAGCGATGCGAAAGCATCCGGGGGTTCAAATCCCTCACCCTCCGCCAGACGATTGGCGCCTACGCTGGCCGGCATGTCTCCCCGTCCGCTCGCGGAGCTGGTTGATCCCACGTGGGCTTCGGTCCTTGAGCCACAGTCGCAGGCAATCGCGAGGCTCGGCGATTTCTTGCGCGCCGAGAATGCAGCCGGACGCGGCTATCTCCCAGCCGGCGAAAACGTGCTACGCGCATTTCGTACGCCGCTGGACGCCGTACGCGTGCTAATCGTCGGCCAAGACCCCTACCCGACTCCGGGTCATCCGGTCGGGCTTTCGTTCTCGGTGGCGCCCGACGTACGACCGCTTCCCAAGAGCCTGGTCAACATCTTCATCGAGTACCGCGATGATCTCGGCATGCCAGCACCGGCAAGCGGTGACCTGTCACCTTGGGCGGCGCATGGCGTCCTGCTGCTGAACCGGGTGCTTACTGTGCGACCCGGCGCACCGGCGTCCCACCGCGGCAAAGGGTGGGAACACGTAACCGAAGCGGCCATCCGCGGCTTGTGCGAGCGCGGGGGCCCTTTGGTTGCCGTGCTCTGGGGCAGAGATGCGCAGGGGCTTGCACCGATGTTGAAGGGAATTCCGCACATCTCCAGTCCGCATCCCAGCCCCCTGTCAGCGTCCCGTGGCTTCTTCGGCTCTCGGCCGTTCAGTCGGGCGAACGAGGCACTCGCCGCTATGGGCGCTGATGCCGTCGACTGGACACTGCCTTCCCGGTAACTTCTGCCCAGGGAGGGCCGGAGGGGTCATGCAGCGAGCGCGCCAGCGGTTCGTCGCTGTCTTCAGCGTGCTCGCGCGCCGCGACATGCGGCGGGTGTGGGCTTCGCAGGTGCTCAGCGAAGTCGGCGACTGGGCCGCGCGCTTCGCCCTTGCAGTGCTGGTCTATGACCGCAGCGGATCGGCGTTCCTGACAGCGTCGGTACTTGCCGTGACTTACCTGCCTTATCTGCTCAGTCCGGTCATCACTCCGATCGCGCAGCGCTACTCGTTGCGACGCATGATGATTGCTTCCGACGTCATGCGCATGCTGCTGTTTGCCTTGATTGCGCTGCCTATGCCCACGTGGGCGCTCTTGGTGCTTGCTTTCGTCGCGGGCCTTGCGACTCCACCGTTCGAAGCGGCGCGCACTGCGATCATCCCCGAGGCTGCGGGCGAAGAGCGCATGGCAGATGGTTATGCGCTGAGCACCGTCACCTTTCAGACCGCACAAGCTTTGGGATTGGCAGCAGGAGGCACGCTGCTGTTCCTGATCGGGGCTCAGGCGGCTCTGGTCATGAATGCTGCGACGTTCGGTGTCTCTGCTGTGTTGCTGTACGGCATCAGTGCGGGACGCCGGCCGCCGCCCCCTGAGCCGCCGGTGACCCGCACCCGCAACGCGTTCACCCTGATGGCTCGACGCGGCCTGCTCCGGCAGATGCTGGTCTTCTTCCTCTTGCTCGCACTGGCCGACGCCGCTATCGGTGCGCTGCTCCCCGTCCTGCTGCGAAGCTCAGGGGTCAATCCGATCCTGATGGCCGCGCTCATCGCAACTGCGCCGCTGGTCGGAGCTTTCAGCGGCGCCATCGTTCCAAGGGAAGGATCGCCGGTCCGCCTGCTGCGGATCTCATGCACGGTGACGATTCTCGCGGCGAGCCCGGCGGCCGTTCTGTTTGCGCTGGCGGGTGCAGGTTCGCTGAGCATGGTCGTGCTGTTGACCCTGGCCGCTGTCATTGCGTACGGCGTGACGATCGCGGCCGACGTGCCAACGATGACCGGGTCGATGATGATCGTGCCCGAGCATCTCCGCGCTCCTTTCGTCTCCATCGTGCAGCCGGGGTTGATGGGGGTGCAGGCCGCGGGTGCCCTCGGGGCTGGGCTGCTGGCGTCGTTCATTCCCACGCCATCGACCATGGCGCTGGCCCTGATCATCCCGGTTGCCTACAGCTCGTGGGCACTGCTTCGTACTCTCCCGCCTGCCGAGATCGACCTGCGTACCAGGGCAACCGGAGAGGTCGCCCATCCGCACCAGTCAGATTCCAGCGCGCGAGACCGGGTCACGTAACCTTCGTGGCGTGAAGGCATTGGTGCTGGCCAACTCCGGGGACGAAGACCCCGGATATGTCGGAGAACGACTGATCGAGCGCGGGTACGACCTCGAAATCGCCTACCGCGACAAGGACGACACCATCGCGCTGGACGGGGTCGACGTCATCGTTCTCCTCGGCTCGGACTGGTCGGTGTACTGGGACCGGGTCGCAAGCCATGTCGAGCGCGAGGTTGAGCTGATCTCCGCAGCTGCGAACAGCAACAAGCCCCTACTCGGGATCTGTTACGGGGCTCAGATCATGTCGCATGCCTTGGGCGGTTCGGTCGAGCGCGCGGACGTCGTGGAGATCGGCTGGTTCGACGTCCACTCTGACGACCCGGCACTTGCTCCGCCGGGTCTGTGGTTCGAATACCACGTCGACAAGTTCACGCCACCACCGCAGGCCGAGGTGCTCGCATCGACGACGGCCGGACCACAGGCGTACCGACTCGGTCGCATGCTTGCTGTGCAGTTTCACCCCGAGGTCACACCGGACATCATCAGGCGTTGGGGTGGTGAAAGCCGTGAGCACGCCGAACGCTATGACCTCGACTTCGATGCGATCTATCGACAGAGCGACCAGCTGGCCGGGCAGAGCCGAGCTCGTTGCCACGCATTGGTGGACGCATTCCTTGACCGACTGGCCTTGCCAAGCGCTACACCGTGAGCGTCCGCTCCAACGCGATGGCAGACAGCAACGAACGCATACCGACCGACTCATAGAGACGCGTTGCACCGGTCACGTTGGCGGTGTCCACACCAAGCTGCACCCCGGATCGACCTAGCTCTCGCCAATGCGCAATGGCGGTCAACAGCAGCGCTCGAGCGATCCCCTTGCCGCGGAGTGGCTTGCGCACTCCGAGGTTTCGCACAAACCCTTCGCCCTGCTCGAGCCGGCGGTTGTCTCCCATCAACATGCCAACAGGCTGATCGCCTTCGTAGGCAAACCACCATGCTTCTCGGTCATAAGACCCCGCTGACCGCCAGCCTTGTGCGAAGAGTTCCAAGGACATATCCGCGTCCTCGAACCCGTGATGCTCGCTGAATGTGTCCTGGTAGAGCTCGAACCCTTGCTGCATCACCAAGTCGTCGTCAGGGTCCACTCTCCTGATCTCGTAGCCGTGGGGGACCGCTGGCGACTCGAGCTCGTCTTCTGGTTGGAAGGTGAGAACCATGCGCCAGTAGACCGTCTCGACATGAAAGCCGTTTCGCTCGTACGCCTTGCGCATCTGAACCTCGACCTCATAGAGGTTCGCAAGCAGCTTGACCACAGCGGCCCCACGGGTCTGTGCCGACTCCTGAATGCGCGCCGCGCATGCGGCGATGAGCGCGTCTGCAAGAGAGTCGAAAGTGGCGTCGTCGAAGGCTGGGTCAAGGTAGATGTCGATCCACCCGGTTCCGGTGTGTTCGTCGTGGCCCTGCCCATAGGCGACGACCTGACTGTGGGGATTCACGGCGACGACGGTGTCGAGGAACATATCGAAATGTGGGCCGGTCAAGTCGTCCCGCAGCTCGGCCTCCGATGTGTCTACTCGCCCCAAGGTCGCCATGTTGACCCGCTCGACAAGAGCGTGCAGCTCGGGCACGTCGCTCATTGCCGCCGGCCGGACCGTGTGGTCGGGCAGTAGCGCCTGAAGGGAGGTCGAGTTCATGAGTCACAGCCTGGCGGGGACTCCGTTCGTCGTCCAATCGTTTCTGGTACAGGATGGACTCCATGACGCAATCGCAGGACGAGAGCCAGAACCGAATCGTCGTCGTTGGGCCAGACGGGCGTCCGGTCGGCGAGATGCCCGCCGTCGGGGAGCAGCTCGACGACGGTCAACCGCCGATCACCGACCTCGTGGAGCAGCCTGGCAAGGTCATGCGCATCGGCACGATGATCAAACAGCTGCTCGACGAGGTTCGCGCATCTCCGCTCGACGAAGCCGGCCGAGCTCGCCTCAAGGAAATCCACCGACGGTCGATCGCTGAGCTAGAAGACGGCCTGGCCCCAGAGCTGGTCGAAGAGCTCGAACGAATCTCGCTGCCATTCGCAGACGACAGCACGCCAAGCGAAGCTGAACTGCGGATCGCTCAAGCTCAGCTCGTGGGCTGGCTTGAAGGTTTGTTCCACGGCATTCAGACCGCGCTTTTCGCGCAGCAGGTCGCGGCGAGAGCCCAGTTCGAAGAGATGCGACGACGCGCTGCTCTGCCGCCGGGCGCTCCGGTACCACCGGACCCTGCAGATGCTGGGCACAGCAGCGGTCCCTACCTCTAGGGCCTCGATCGACTCGAACGCTGGTCGATTCCGCGCAACATACCCGTGGCCATGACATGGTCGGCCGGTACCAGCACCGTCACGTAGGCCACCTTCAACCACCACGGCCGCGTGGTGGCTTGGGTACGGATCTGCATGCGCGTTCCGGCGTCCAGTCTCTGGTCGAGAACAAACGTCCACACCCAGTCGATCTCGGCGCCCCAACGCTTTTTCCAACTTGCCGGGACATGCGACGTCGAGTGCAAGACCAGCAGATGCGGTGCATCGACATGGGTGACGACGAATTGTGCTGTGCCGACCGGTCCGTCCGGGATCACGTCGCCCGGCTCAAGGTTTCGCACCAGCTCTGGATCGAGGCGATCAGCTGACGGCCAGTTCTGCGGAAACAGGAGCACGTCGACCCACCGAGGTGTGTACCAGCCGGCTCTGTGCCACCCGACCTGCGTCAGCCAAGGGAAAACCTGCTCTGGTGCCGCATGGAGGCTGCGCGCATGGTTGGTGACGACGTCCGGCCGCTTCACCAGTTCATCTCCGGGAAGCCTCCGGCTGCGTTCTTGCGGAGTGCTGCCGGATGTGCGGCCCAGCCATTGCCCGGCGACGGCAACGCTGAGCACGCCAGCGACCGCCAACCAGCTGCGCCGGTTCACGTACTGGCTAGTGAGCGGGAGGCGGCGTCACCAGATGACACGCCGCACTGTGCGGCACGTCGGCCTGCCCGACCGGGATGTCAGCCGAAAGGAGCGCCGGACCGATCGATGAGCAGGCCGCCAAGATCCCGGCCTGTTCGGCGACGCCGGTGCGAACCTCTTGGCAGCGCGGGTGAAAGCGGCACCCGCTCGGAATCTTGGTGGGGTCAGGCGTCTCACCGGAGAGCACAATCGGTTCGACGCCGTGCATCTCTGGGACCACTGAGAGCAGCGCCCGCGTGTAGGGATGCTGCGGGTTGCTCAAGACCTGCTCGGTGGAACCCTGCTCAACCACCCGGCCGAGGTACATGACGACGATCCGATCGGCAATGTTCCACGCCAATCCGAGGTCGTGAGTGACCACGAGCAGCGTGAGTCCCAGCTCTTCGCGTAGCCGCAGCATCAGCGCGAGGATCTCACCGCGCACCGAAGCATCAAGGCTGCTGACCGGCTCGTCCGCAATGATCACTTCGGGGTCGAGGGCCAACGCGCCGGCGATCACCACGCGCTGTCGCTGGCCTCCAGACAACTCGTGTGGGTAACGCAAGAAGAACCGCTCGGGTGGCCGAAGGCCAGACATGGCGAGCGCGCGCGTGACGCGTCCGATCTCGTCGTCCAGCCCATGCGTCCGTGGGCCTTCGGCAACGGCCTCGTACACCGAGTGGCGCGGATTCAACGACCCGGTGGGATCTTGCAGCACGAGCTGCACATTCTTGCGGTACGCCTTGAGCGCACGTCCGCCATAGTTGAGCGGCTTGCCGTGAAATCGCACCTCACCGGATGCCGGTTTCTCCAACCCCAGGACCGTGCGGGCCAAGGTGGTCTTGCCGCATCCCGACTCTCCAACCATGGCGATGATTTCGCCCTTACGGATCGTCAGGTTCACGCCGTCGACGGCACGGGCGAGACCCCCCTCTCGACCGGCGAACGTCACGTGCAGGTCGTCGATTTCGATCACGGCTTCGTGGGACGTCGCGGTCGGCACCTCTTGTGGCGCAATGCTCATGCGGTGCTCGCCCCTTCCATGACGTGGATGCAGGCGGCAACGCGTCCGGGGCCGACCGGTTCGAGCTGTACATCGATGGTCTTGCACTCTTCGGTGGTACGTGGGCAGCGGGGGTGGAACGAGCAGCCGGTAGGTAGGTCACCCGGGAAGGGCGGGTCACCGGGAAGTCCGCTCGGTGCGTAACGGGACGTCTCGTCACCGATGGTGGGGAACGCTCCCATGAGCGCCCGCGTGTACGGGTGCGCCGGGCGCTGGAACAAGTCGAGTGCGTCACCCTGCTCGACCACACGTCCGGCGTACATGATGGCGATGCGGTCGCAGTTCGACGACAGCACGGACAGGTCGTGGCTGATGATCACCATGCCCATCGCGCGATCGCGTGCGATGCCCTTCAAGAGGTCGAGAATCTGTGCCTGAACCATCACGTCCAGCGCGGTCGTTGGCTCGTCGCACAAGAGCACCTTGGGGTCGCACGTGAGGGCAAGCGCGATCATGACGCGCTGCTTCTGCCCACCCGAGAGTTGGTGGGGGTACGCGTACGCGTGACGTGCCGGAAGACCCACCTGCTCGAGGAGTTCGCGCACCTTCTTCTTTGCGGATGCCTCCGTAGCGCCCTTCTCGTGCACCATGATCGGCTCAGTGAGCTGTTTGCCGATCCGCTGGATCGGGTTGAGCGAGTGAAGTGCGCCCTGGAAGACCACCGCGGCATCGCCCCACCGCACCGCCCTCATGCGATTCCACTTCATGTCGAAGACATTCTCGCCGTCAACGAGGACTTCGCCCTCGACCTTCGCGTTGGTGGGGAAGAGCCGAAGGACAGTAGAGATGAGCGTCGACTTGCCACAGCCGGACTCACCTGCGACACCTACGACTTCACCGGCGCCGACCGTGAGATTGACGCCACGCACCGCGGGCACCGGGCCCTCAGGTGGGTGATACGTCAAGGAGACGTCACGCATCTCGAGTACTGGTCTTGCAGTCACGTCAGTCGCTCCCCAACCGAGGGTTCAGCACGACCTCGAGGGTACGGCCGATCAGAGTGAAGGCAAGCACGATTGCAATTACACAGAGGCCAGGCGGGATCAGGAACCACCAGGCACCAAGGAGCGCCGCACCGGACGCGTCTGCTGCGTCGAGCATTCCGCCCCATGAAATACCACCGACCTGGAAGCCGCTCGTCGGGATTGAGTCGTCGAAGAGGCCGAGGAAGGCCAACGTGGTCATCGACAGCACAACGATGGCCACTGTCAGCGTGGTGTTCGCGATGACGAGCGGCATCACGTTCGGCAGAATATGTCGATTCATCTGCGCCCAGTCACTATTGCCAAGCACTTTCGCTCGCTCGATGTAGGGGCGAGCCTCGACGCTGAGCGTCTGGGCACGTACCAAACGCGCCGTACCTGGCCAGGAAGTGATTCCCAGGATCGCAACCGTGATCCAGATCGACGTCTCACCAAGTACGGCCTGCAGGACGATCACCAGGGGAACGAACGGCAGCACGAGGAACCAGTCGGTCAGGCGTTCCATGCTGGCGCCAAAGAGGCCGCGGAAGTGTCCACTCGCAATGCCGACCAAGGTACCGATGACCATCGCGATGACCGATGCAGTGATGCCGACGATCAACGAAGGGCGAGCACCCCACGCCAACTCCGCCATGACCGACCGCCCCAGGTCGTCACATCCCAGCCAGTAGTAGAAGTTCCAGCTTGGAGCGCAGAGTGACTTGTTGTCGAGGTTGAGATTTGGGTTGAGCAGACGGATCGGGAAGATCAGCGGCGCGGTCAGCGCGACCAGCACGAAGAACACCAAGATGCCGACGCCCAACATGCCGGTGCGATGGCTGGAGAAAGCGCGCAGGAACCGTGCCGTGGATGTCTTCCGCCGCTGCCAAGCAATGGCGCGCGACGACTTCGCCACCGGCTGCTGGACGACCTCGGTGGTCATACCCGGATCCTTGGGTCGACGATCGCGATGGCGATGTCCGCCATGATGTTAAACACGATGACCGTGACACTGAACAAGAGGAACAGCGCCTGCAAGAGCGGCAGATCCTGGTTCTGGATCGCGTCCCAGGTCAGCAGGCCAAGCCCCGGGTAGGAGAACACCGTTTCCACGGTGATGGCGCCTCCGAAGACAAATCCGATGTTGAGAAATATAAGAGTGATCGTTGGCAGCGACGCGTTCGGCACCGCGTGATACCGGCGAATGGCCCGATCCATGAGCCCCTTCGCTCGGGCCGTGGTCAGATAGTCCTGGCCGAGCTCGTCCACCATCGACGCGCGCATGATGAGCGAGTAATCGGCTAAGTAGACAGCAGCAAGCGCAGACGCGGGCAGCACGGTGTGATAGGCGATGCTGAGGATGCCCTCGAGCGACCCCGGTTCGAGACCGGCTCCGATGGATGAGCTGCTCGGGAAGATTCCCGGAAAGATCCACACGCCGGTCGAGAACAAGAGAATCAGAATCAAACCGAGCCAGAACTCCGGTGTTGCGTACAAGAAGAGCGTCACACCTGTCGAGATCCGGTCGAACTTGCTTCCTCGCTTCCAGCCCGCCCGAATCCCGATCCAGACCCCGATGATCGTGGCAAGGATCGTGGCGGTACCCAACAAGAACAAGGTCCATGGCACGGCCGCCCAGATGACGTCCCACACATGCTTGCCCTGGATCGAGGAGTACTGGTCGAGCTGGAGCGGGTCTTTCAGGTAGTTGAAGAACTGCGTCCAGACCGGCGCCTCGAGCTCTGCCCGCAACTTCTCCAGATCGGCAGCAGAGATGTCTCGTGCGCCCTTGTATCGGGCGAGCGGGTCACCAGGCAACAGCTGGAAGATGAAGAAGTTGACGACTAGGACAAAGAGCAGTGTTCCAAGTCCAGTCAGCAGTCGCCGGCCTGTGTAGCGCCACATTCCAGCGATCCGTGACGGGCGCTGGACCTCGCCCTCCTGGGCGAGGTCCAGCGCTTCAATCCTCGATGGATCAATCTGCGCCACGCACTACTCCACGTCAGAGTCAGAGCTGCGTCGTCCGCGAGTGGCCAGCCAGACGACGACACCCACCAGCACGGCGGCAGCAGCGACGCCACCGACGATCAACGCAGTGTTCGAGCTGCTGCTGGAGTCACTGCTTCCGTCGACGGGCCTGATGCTCAGGTACGAGTAGATCCCGTACTGGAACAGCAGTGGGCCATCACCTGTCGGCTGCCTGGTGAAGTCGGTGTACCGGTCACTGCGGTACGCCTGCAGGTAGTCGTAGTACTCGTAGATGATGTAGGCGTTGGCGTCGTAGACCATCTGCTGGGCTTGCTTGACCAGCTCGATCCGCTTGGCCGGGTCCATCTCAGTCGACTGCTGCTCGTAGATCTTGTCGTACTGCTTGTTGCAGTAGAAGCTGTCGTTGAGCCCAGCCCAGGTCTTGCCGCTCGCAGTCTGGTAGCTGCGCTGACCGCAGGTGAAGACCGAGGTCATGTAGTCAGGATCAGGCTCATCCGACCAGCCCCACTCGTACATGTCGTAGGTGCCGTCACCGGCGATGCCGTAGAGCCGGTTCTCTGACACCGTCTCAAGCGTGGAGTCGATCCCGATGTCTTTGAGCCAGCCTTGCACGAGCTCCATCGTGGTCTGGGAGGTCTTTGAGGTAGACCGGTCGTAGAGCTTGTACACCAAAGGATCTGACCCGTCCGGCATGGTTCTGATGCCGTCCGGCCCTCGTTTGTATCCAGCATCGTCGAGCAGCTGGTTGGCCTTGTCGGGGTCATAGGTGATCGGGTCTTCGACCGTGAGGTGCTGATCTTCGTAGATGGGCGGGATGAACGTGTCGCCAGGTTCACCGCGTCCGTCAAGCGTCCGATCAACCAACGCGTCCTTGTCGATGGCGTAGTTGATCGCCTCTCGCACGACTGGGTCTTTCAGGGACGGGTGGCCGGTGCCGATCGGTGTGCCGTCGGTCAGGGCGGCCCCGCCGTTGAAGGTGATGTAGCTGAAGGCCGGGTTCACAGACGACTCGGCAGCGATGTCGGGGTTTCCCTCGAGCGTGGCGAACAATCTGGCGTCCAGGTCGTCGGCGAAGTCGATCTCACCGTTTTCGAGGGCGGTCACCAGGCTGTTGTCGTTTTGGTAGATCTTGAACTCGACGCCGTCGATGTGCGGTGCGCCGCCCCAGTAGTCAGGGTTCGCCTCGAAGGTGTACGACTGCCCCTGAACGATGTCAACCAGCTTGAACGGACCTGATCCCACCATGCCGGGCGGGTCGGAGTCCGGCTCGTTGGTGTACTTCGGAAGGTCGTCGGAACTGATCTTGCTCCAGATGTGCTCGGGCAGGATCGGGACTTGCAGGTTGTTCATCACCGGGGTCGGCTGCTTGACCGTCATGACCACCGTGTAGTCGTCGGTCGCCTTGACGCTCTCGATGTTCCTGACGTAGCTGCCGTAGTTGGTCTTCTCGATCGACTCACCGGCCATCACCCGCTTGAACGTGTAGACCACGTCCTTGGCGGTCAGCGGGACACCGTCGGTGAACGTTGCGTTATCGACCAGGTGATACGTCCACGTCAGGTTGTCATCGGATGCTTCCCATGACTTGGCAAGCTGGGGCACCGGTGAGAAGTCTTCGGCGCTGTACCCGGTCAGGGTGTTGTAGGTGAGCGCCCACGTCTCGTACGCCGCAACCGTGATGCCCTTGAACGGGTTGAGGTTGTCGACCTTCTGGAGCTCGCCGACGACGAAGATGTTCTTGCCGTCCTGCTCGATCGCTTGAGCCCCGCTCATGGTGGCCAATGGCAAAAGCCCGACCACCAATGCTGTACTCGCCACGGCCCCCCACCGAAGGCTCCTCCGCGTCCTGGCCATGCCCATCCCTCCTGGCGGTCGCCACACGCGATCACCGGCTGTTCTAGGGGGCACTACGGGTCTTCACGGGAAAACTTCCGGCGTGGGTCCCCTCAGACCGCACGAAGTCCGGGTTCTGTGCGTGATCGACCGAGCAGTGCCTGCTGCGTGGGCTGAACCTAACCGCTCGAATCGGGCGCGTCTAGCGTTTGTGACCACATCGTGTCACCCGGAACGTCCCGCTCCATCCCCTGAGCTTGACCCCCTTTTGGGTGCAACGATGCGTTGCCTCTATAAGACCGAACTCCAGTTGACTCATCGCGACTACGGTTGCCGAATGTGCACGGTGATCTTGGCGTGGCAGGCCCTCCCGGACGCTCCGCTGGTGTTGGCAGCCAACCGTGACGAGGTTTTCGCCCGGCCCAGCGACCCACCGCTGCTGCTCAGCCCGGACCCGCCCAGATGGGGCGGACGCGATCGCCTCGCCGGTGGCACCTGGCTGGCGGTAGACCCCGCAGGCCGGATCGGTGCTGTGACCAATCGGCACCCGGGCGGCCAGCCGCCGGCTCGCGACAGCTCACGTCGCTCACGCGGCGCGCTGCCGCTTGATCTGCTCGCCGGAGAAGAGGCGGCCGCCTTGCGGTGGACGGAATCGCTCGAACCTCGCGACTACAACCCGGTCAACGTCTTGTACGCGTCACCAACCGCTGCGTGGTGCACCTCGATGGACGACGAGATAGGACGCCGCACCTTGCCGCTGCGCCCGGGCGTCCATGTCCTCACGGAGCAGGACGCCGATGACGTGGGCGACGAAAAGACCCAGGCCATTCGGCGTCGAGCCACCGATGCTGTCGCCGCGTCCTCGTCTGCCGATCAGCTAGTGGAGGCGTGGCGGGAAATCTTGCGCTCGCACGACGCCAAATATGCCGGTACGCCGGTCTGCATCCACGGTGGTTCACACGGCACCGTCTCGAGCTCCACGGTCGTCGTGTCGGAGAGGGCCGGCGTCCGATACGAGCACGCTGAGGGTCCGCCCTGCGTCACTCCGTTCGAGTCCGTGCTCGACACGGGTCTGCGCGGCTCATAGGACTGGTGGTTGTTCCGTTCTACGGAAGCGGTGTAGCACCGCACCCACTCGGGGTTCGCAAGCCCCCCGGCCCGCTCAGCCTGAAAGGGCCAAGCTGGTGGAACAGGGGAGGCTTTTCGATCCATGGTGTGGCACCGTTGTTCCATGGGTCGGTTGGTGGACAGGCGTCGGGTCACTCGGTTCCGCGGAGGTGTGGCGTCGGAGGCGCCTGACCACATCGCGGTCGAAGAGCCTCTGACCCTCCAGGTCAACGGGGCGACCGTGACCACCACCATGCGCACGCCGGGGCATGACATCGAGCTGGCTCTCGGCTGGCTGGTGTCCGAGGGAGTGGCGCGGACACCGTCGGACGTCGTGGGCGCGATCGCGTGCGACGAGAACACCGTCGAGGTGCGACTCGCACCGCATGCGGTCCCACCGGTTGCACGCCTCACGATGCAGAGCAGTGCGTGTGGCATCTGCGGGACGGACAGCATCACCGACGTCGTCGGACGCCGCGGCGACCTGCGCCTGACGACACAGCACGTCTCCAGCGACGTCATCGTCTCGCTTCCCGACCGGCTCCGTGATGCGCAGTCCGCATTCGACCGCACCGGCGGCCTGCACGCCGCAGGACTGTTCACGTTGGACGGTGACCCGGTGTGTGTCCGCGAAGACGTCGGACGCCACAACGCGGTCGACAAGGTGGTCGGGTGGGCGCTTCAGCGCGAAGCACTTCCGGCGTCGGGCTGGCTGCTTCAGGTGAGCGGCCGTGCGTCGTTCGAGCTCACCCAGAAGGCGGTCATGGCGGGAGTTCCAGTGCTCGCAGCGGT
>JBJMHG010000122.1:0-4175 GCA_045807485.1 Actinomycetes bacterium | reverse complement strand
GGCGATCTAGTTCCAGCTCGACGTCCCGACGCGCTAGGTCGCGTGCTGAATGAATTGTTGGCAGATCCCAGCCGTCGCGCTTCCTACGGCTCGATGGGCCGCGCGAGAGCGGTCTCCCGATACCGGTGGCCTCGAATCGGTGCGGAAACCGAGCGGGTGTACGCCTCGGTGCTTGCTCGGGTGTCGTCCGAGACGGAGGTGGCTCGATGACCGCCGTTCACGAGCACGTCGACCAGAGTGCCGGTGCACACCTGGCGCATCTGGAGGAGGCGCTGGCGAAGTTCGACCACTGTGCCGAGGTAGCCGACGAGCTGGGGCTCATGCTCTTCGGCGCGCTGGACGCCGGTGGACGTGTGTTGGCTGCCGGCAACGGAGGCAGCGCGGCTCAGGCTCAGCACTTCACTGCTGAGCTCGTGGGGCGCTATCAGGGTGACCGACCGGCGTACTCGGCCATATGCCTCAACGCGGAAACCTCTACCCTCACGGCGTTGGGCAACGACTTCGGCGGTGACGCTGTCTTCGCTCGCCAGGTCGAAGCGCACGGCAGGCCGCGGGACGTGTTCGTTGCATACTCGACGAGTGGGCGCAGTCCGAACGTTGTCCACGCCGCACTGCGTGCCCGCCAACTCGGGCTCAACGTCTGGGTCTTCGGAGGCGAACAGCCGAGTCCCCTCTCCGACTTGGCCGACCGGTCCGTGCTCGTCCCGTCCGCGCACACTGGCGTCATTCAAGAGCTTCACCTCATGGCGACCCACATTCTGTGTGCCGGCTTCGACCGGGCCTGGCAGAAGTACGAGTCGGCTGTCGCGTTGGACGGAGGCGTGACATGGGGCTCGCGCTGAGCGTCATCGGTGACTCGCTGCTCGACGTCGACATTGAAGGGGAAGCCACCCGGATTGCGCCGGAGTCGCCAGCGCCCGTGCTAGAAGGACTGAAGGAGTTGGTCCGTCCTGGTGGCGCAGCACTAGCCGCGCAGATGTTGGCCATGGACGGCCACGAAGTCACTTTGGTGACGGCTTTGGCTGACGATCAGGCATCGGTAAGACTGCGGAGCTTGCTCGGGCGCGTGAAGGTAATAGGTCTTGAGGCCGAGGGCACCCTCCCAGTCAAACGCCGAGTTCGGTCACGGGGACACACGATCGTTCGGCTGGACGAAGGTGGGCTGAGCGCCATCCCCGACGAGTTGCCGGACGCTGCGGCCTGCTCCCTCGAGACTGGGAGCGCCGTCCTAGTTTCGGACTACGGAAACGGAATCACGTCGCTTCCTGCGATTCGTCAGGCTCTTGCCCTGCGGGCTCAGCAGATGCCGATCGTCTGGGACCCTCACCCGCGCGGAGCCGTCCCCGTCCCCGGCGTTCGTGCGGTGACTCCGAACGTTGATGAAGCACTGCAGTTCGCGCAGGTGTCAGGTGCCTCGAGCGATTACTCGACGCTACGTCAGTTGACCAAAGAGCTGCGTCAGCAGTGGCTTGCCTCGGCGGTGGTAGTGACCGCCGGCCGGCGAGGCGCACTGTTCAGCTATGGGGAGCACCCGGCGCAGCTAGTGCCAGCTTCGACGGTTGTTGAATCGGACAGCTGCGGGGCCGGCGACCGCTTCGCGGCGTCACTTGTAGCCGCCGTGGCTGACGGTGAGGTGCTATCGGATGCGGTGATGCACGCCGTCCACGACGCGGGTGCCTTTATCGCCGGGGGAGGCGTGGGCAAACTGCGCACGAGCGACGAGGCCCGTGCCCTCTCGAGTGATGCGAACGGCGCTGAAAAGTCCACTGCACAGTTGCTCCGCGGCGTTCGCTCCAGGGGCGGATCGGTCGTCGCTGCGGGCGGGTGTTTTGACCTGTTGCATGCCGGGCACGTAGAGATGCTGCACGGCGCACGACGCCTAGGTGACGCACTGGTCGTGCTGATGAACTCCGACGACTCCGTGCGCCGCCTCAAGGGAAGTGGGCGACCGATCGTTCCAGCCGCGGATCGCAAACGGGTTCTCGAGGCGCTCAGCTGCGTGGACGCGGTGGAGATCTTCGATGAGGACACTCCAGTCAAGGCTCTCGACCGGTTAAGGCCGGACGTATGGGTCAAGGGCGGCGACTATCTCGGTCAAGACATTCCTGAGGCGGCGATGGTCGAGTCTTGGGGCGGGACGGTGCTCGTGCTGCCGTACCTGCGCGGCCGCTCATCGAGTCGGCTGGTCGAGTCGGCGCGTGCCACAACCCACATGGCAGACGAAAGGTGATGCAAACCATGTCCGAACTCGGAACAGTGCTCGTGACCGGCGGGGCCTCCGGCCTTGGTGCGGCCGTCGCTCAAAGCGTTGCAGAGCACGGCGGCCGCCCCGTGGTACTTGATCGTGTAGAGGCGCCAGCATGGGAACACGCCGTGGTCGACCTTGCCGACTCTGAGCAGACTGAGTGGGTCGTGCACAAGACGGTACGTCACGTTGGTGGCCTCGATGCCGTGGTCACTTGCGCCGGAACCGACGCCTGTGGGCGACTGGAAGACATCGAGCGGGAAGACTGGGAACGGGTTGTCAAGGTAAACCTGCTCGGAACGGTGGCAGTGGTACGCGCCGCCATGCCAAGCCTGCTGCGGAGTCAAGGCAAGGTCGTCACCGTGGCTTCGACCTTGGCGCTTCGTGCCATGAGTGACGCCAGTGCTTACTGTGCATCGAAATTTGCAGTGGTCGGGTTCACGCGCGCTCTGGCCGCTGAAACCCAGGGCCGGCTTGGCGTAACGATGCTGGTTCCCGGCGGAATGGAGACCGCCTTCTTCGACAACCGAGAAGAGCAGTACAAGCCACCGGCTGACGCCAAGCTCAACCGCCCTGAAGACGTTGCCGAGGCAGTTGTTTTCGCGCTCACCCAACCGTCTGGATGCGAGGTACGTGAGCTGGTGGTGACGCCCTCCGTCGAGAGCTCATGGCCCTGATGGAAACCATGCTCGTATTGCGGGCGCTGGGGCTTGGTGACTTGCTCACCGGGCTGCCTGCACTGCGGGCTTTGAGTCGACTGTCGCGTGCTCGAGAAAGCAAGCTGGTATTGGCTGCCCCGCCGTCACTGTGTGCTCTGGCGGCGTACGCCGGCGTGGAGCATAACCTGCACCCACAGTGGAGCCTTTCGCCGATCGAGTGGCGTGGCCGTCCACCAGATGTTGCCGTCAACCTCCACGGAAAGGGACCGGAGAGCAATCGGTGTTTGCTGAGAACCAGGCCGAGCCGACTTGTGGCATTCTCCGACCCTGAAGCAGGCGTCCGTGGGCCCGAGTGGGACGCGGATGAGCACGAGGTCGACCGTTGGGCGCGACTGGTCAGCACCGAACTGGAGACGGCTGTCGACTGCGCTGATCTCAAGATCGCAAGGCCGCCCCGGCTGGAGGGCACGGATCCTGATCCTTACGTCGTCATCCATCCCGGCGCTGCCAGCCCGTCTCGGCGATGGCCACCCGAACGGTTTGCAGAAGTGGCGCGGTGGGCGAGGTCGACGTCGATGAGGGTGTACCTGACCGGGTCAATGTCAGAGGAGCACGTGGCCAACGAAGTGCAGATGACCGCTGATCCGGATACGGTCTTGAACGTCGCCGGCCACACCACGCTGCATGACCTCATGGCTTTGGTGGCACACGCTCGGTTGGTCGTGTGCGGCGACACCGGTGTCGCCCACCTCGCGACCGCTTTGGGAACGCCGTCGGTGATCCTTTTTGGCCCCGTACCCCCAAGCGTGTGGGGACCGCGAATCGCCGGTCCGCACATACTGCTCTGGCACGACCGCGGGCACGGTGACCCGCACGGTTCCACACTTGACCCGTCGCTGGCAGCAATCTCAGTCGACGAGGTGATCGACAGCATGCGAAGCCTGGTCGCTGCATGATCCACATCGTCGTGGACGACAACACCCATGACCCGGACGCCATTGACTCGAAACGATCATCTGCGGCAGTTACGTTTGATGTGTCGCCCCGTCGCCGGTTCCCCCCTCAGCGACGGGGCGGCCTTGGCTGCTCGGAAGCAAACATGCGCAAGCCCCGACCCATGATCCCCAGTTATCGGTCGGAGCTTGCGCAAATCGTCGCGACGGGAACAAGTTCCCCCGCGGTTTTTAGTTCGCCCACTTCTTTCCGGCGCCGACAACGGACGCCAGAGTCAGAACTGTTGCCGCGCTTCCCAGCACGGACACCACCACACG
>JBJMHG010000121.1:0-4170 GCA_045807485.1 Actinomycetes bacterium | reverse complement strand
TCAGGTGTGTCGACCCGACGTCCAGCGCTGCGATGGTCGACGAGATCGAGGCAGCTCGCAAAGCCGGCGACACGCTGGGCGGTGTGGTCGAAGTCGTCGTCTACGGCGTTCCGCCCGGCCTAGGCAGCCACGTTCACTGGGATCGTCGAATCGACTCCCAGCTCGCTGGCTCTTTGATGGGCATCCAGGCGATCAAGGGGGTCGAGGTCGGCGATGGTTTCGACCTGGCCCGCCGTCGCGGCTCCGAGGCGCACGACGAGATCGTGCCAACTGAGGCGGGCGTGCGTCGCGCCACCGGTCGGGCCGGCGGTACCGAAGGGGGAATGACCACTGGCGAGATTCTGCGGGTGCGCGCAGCGATGAAGCCGATCTCCACCGTGCCGCGGGCCTTGGACACTGTCGACGTGTCTACTGGTGAAGCGGCTAAGGCCATTAATCAACGGTCGGACGTCTGTGCAGTGCCCGCCGCCGCAGTGGTTGCAGAGGCGATGGTCGCGTTGGTGCTAGCGAACGCCTTGTTGGAGAAGTTCGGCGGCGACAGTCTTGCCGAGACGTCGCGCAATGTTTCGTCATACCTCGAGCACCTGTCAATCCGGTGACGGGTCAGGCATCGGACGGAGCTCACCACCCGATCGTGGTGCTCGTGGGGAATCCGGGATCGGGCAAGACCACAGCCGGCAAGGCCCTCGCGAAACATCTGGACGTACCGTTCCGTGACACCGATCGAGATGTCGAGGCAGAGGCTGGAACTTCTGTCTCCGACATCTTCATCCAAATGGGAGAGCAGCAGTTTCGCGCGCTCGAACGGGCAGCGGTGCAGACCGCGATCGCCGAGCATCATGGCGTATTAGCGCTTGGCGGCGGCGCCGTGCTCGACCCCGAGACGCGTGAGCAGCTGAGGCGCGAAGTTGTGGTCTACCTGAAAGTTGGACTGGCGGCCGCTATGCAGCGACTGCACATGAACCGCTCGCGTCCGTTGCTGGTGGGTAATGTTCGGGGCCGTTGGCAGCAGCTGGCGAACGACCGGGAACCCCTGTACCTGGAGGTAGCCACATTCACTGTCGAGACAGATCACCGCGCGACGCAAGAGGTGGCGCAAAAGATTGCTGCCCACCTTGCGAGCGACTTCGCTTCAAAGCCAGGCCAGGAGTAACGAGACCGTGAGCGACGACGTCACGCGAATCACAGTCGGTGGCCCAACCCCGTACGACGTCATCGTGGGCGAACACCTACTCGGCGAGCTACCCGGTTTGCTGCCTTCGGGCGTTGAGAAGATCGCGGTGATCGCACCCCGTGCACTTGCCGAAACCGGAGAGGCGGTTCGCGTCGATCTCGAGGGTCAAGGACTGACATCGGTGTTGATCGAAGTGCCTAACGGTGAGGACGCCAAGTCGTCAGACGTTGCGGCTTTCTGCTGGTCGGTTCTCGGTCAGAATGGTTTCACCCGCACCGATGCCGTTGTCGCCGTTGGTGGAGGGGCGACCACCGACCTGGGCGGATTCGTCGCGGGTACCTGGTTGCGCGGAGTCGCCGTCGTTCACCTCCCTACGACGTTGCTCGGCATGGTTGATGCTGCCGTCGGTGGCAAGACCGGGATCAACACGTCGGAGGGCAAGAACCTGGTTGGCGCCTTTCACCCACCAGCCGGCGTGATCTGTGACCTAGCGGCTCTCGGAACATTGCCGAGCAACGACTACCGAGCCGGGCTAGCGGAGGTCGTCAAAGTGGGGTTCACCCACGACCCCACGATCCTCGACCTGATCGAGTCAGACCCGGAGTCGGCCGCATTGGCGACCGGCGGTATGACGGCTGACTTGGTCATCCGGGCCGTCGCCGTCAAGGCAGGAGTTGTCGCTGCCGACCTGAGAGAGTCCGGCGACCGAGAGTTTCTCAACTACGGTCACACGCTGGGCCACGCAATCGAGAAGGTGGAACAGTACCGATGGAGGCACGGGGCTGCAGTGTCGATCGGACTGGTGTTCGCTGCAGAGCTGGGAAGGCTCGCGGGGCGCACTGATCCAGAGTTGGTCGAGCGACACCACAGAATCCTGAGCTCGCTGGGACTTCCGACCCGCTACCGGGCGGACGCCTGGCCGGGTCTGTACGAGACCATGCAAGTCGACAAGAAGACCCGAGGCAGCCGGCTACGGTTCGTCGTGCTCGACGGCTTGGCGCGTCCAGGACGGCTCGAAGGGCCCGACCCGGCGCTCCTGGCCGCCGCCTACGCCGAAGTTTCAGGAGAGGTGTGAGAAGTGGCGCGAACCGTGATGGTGCTCAACGGGCCGAACCTGTCGATGCTCGGCGCGCGCGAACCCGATGTCTACGGGTCGACCTCGTTCCACGACCTCGATCGCGCTTGCAAAGAAGCCGGCGGCGCACTTGACCTGGATGTCGATGTCCGACAGACCGACAACGAAGCCACGCTCGTAGGGTGGCTGCACGAGGCAGCTCGTGAAAGCACGCCCGTCATCTTGAATCCCGCCGCCTTCACCCACTACTCGTACGCACTGCGTGACGCTGCCGCCATGCGGACAGCGCCCTTGATCGAGGTGCACCTCACCAACCCGGCCGGCCGTGAGAGCTTTCGTCGCCACTCGGTCATCGCCGAGGTGGCGAGCGGAACGGTGGCCGGGTTCGGACTCGCGTCGTACTTGCTCGCGCTGCAAGCCATCGCCCACGAACCCGGCTGACGTGGCGAAGCCCCCAGGTCGTGAGACTCGGGGGCTTCGCCAGTTCTGTCAGCTGTGCGTGCGGTCAGGGCGAAGTCAGCCAGCCTTGACGGCGTCAACGCCGACGTAGTTTCCGGCAGAGTCGGCGCTCTTCTTGCCGGTCACCTTGACCGCGATCGTGTGGATGTCATCGGTGAGACCACTGGTGCTCCACACCTCCCCACACTTGCTGGAAGCGCGGTAGAGATCGACCGATTTCACCTTTGCGCCGTCGATCAAGATGTCGGCAAAACCGCCTACCGAGCTTTGGCAGGCCACCAGTGACACCTTGGTGCCACCGAACTTGACGCTGACCGTTGGCACTTTGTTGCTCGAAGCCTTGTGCTTCGCCGCCACGTAGCTCTTACCGATTGCGTCGGACGACGACAACGTCTTCCACGGGAAGTCACCATCGGTCTTCTTCATCGCTGCAGACTTCGAGTCGACCAGCCCCGTGGGGCGCTTCACGACGTCGTCACCTTGGGCGACTTTGCCGTTGTTGGCTGTCACAGATGCGGCGACGAACGGCACGTACGCAGCGTTAGGCGTCCAGCGCCCGTCCGGTGTGAACTTCCAGCTGGTCGGGGACTGTTGCGAAAGGCTCCCAGTCACCTGAGCGCCGCCCTTGAGCTGCACCCCGAGGGTGGTTTTGTTAGTGCCATTGAGAGCCTTGTCGGACACCAGTGTGACCGGGTCGCCCAGCCCCCAGCCGTTGCTGGTCTTGATGCTGACCTTGGGAATCGAAGCATCGACACTGAACTGGAGCGTTCCTCCCTGAGTCCACGGGCTCAGCAAGCCGGTCTGGTCGACAGCCCGGTAGCGCCAGAAATAGTCGCCGTCGGACACGCCATCCCATCGGTACGTAGTCGTCGTTGCGTCGCCGGCTTGCTGGTCAAACGTGTCGGTGAGCGCGGTGGTGCTGAAGTCAGCCTTGGTCGAGACCTGAATCCGGAACGCCTTGGCCATGTGGTCGGCCTGCGCGATCTCGTTGGGGATCGTGAAGTCGACGTACTGCTCGTGGATCGTGGGGTCCCCTGTGACAGGCGACGCCCCGGCCAGCTTCAGGCCCTTGTTCGAGACGGTGAACGACGCAGCATCGGAGACTGGCCCGCACATGTCTGCTGGGTCAGTCGACAGTGAGCACGCTTGAACCCGCCAGTACCACGGCAGTTCGCGGTCGTTCATCGTCGAGTACATCTGGAACTGCGTTCCGACGATATTGTCGTAGATCCGGTCGTAGTCGTTGCCCGACCGGTCTCGCGACAGGTACACGCGGTAGAAGGTCGCGTTGGGGTCTTCGTCCCATGACATCACGGGGGTATCGGTGCATGCGGCAGTGGCGTCGCACGTGCTGTTGACGTCAGCGGTCGCAAGGTTGGTGGGCATACTCGGTTCGGTGACGCTCGGGTTGAGGACCAGCCCAGAGACGGTGCCCGACCAGCCCGAGCACTCTGGGATGGGG
>JBJMHG010000120.1:0-9705 GCA_045807485.1 Actinomycetes bacterium | reverse complement strand
CAGTGTCCCGACATCGCGGCCGAGTACCTCTGCGACCTGTTCGACGGTTCTGCGACGGCGCTCAACCTGATGGACTATGGCAACGTTCGGTTTCAGACCATCCGCAACGTCGGACACCTCAGTTCGACCGAACGTCACCGGCCGATCGGGGAGTACTACCCCTTCTCAGACTTCCCGTTCAGCGCTCAGCAGCTTGCTCATGGCGGCGCTTACCGTGCGGCGCTCGCAGATCCGTCGTGTCCTCCGGAGTACCGCGAACTGCTCGGGGGCATGCGGAGGACCGACTGCCTCGGCGCTCCGATTCGACACAATGGCAAAGCGATCGGCGAACTCTGGGTGACACGCAACACTGGTCGTTCGTTCACCGACGCCGACGAGAACCTGGCGGGTGCGTGTGGTGCGACGCTTGCCCGCTTCTTCCGTCCAACGTGGGCGATCGCTGGCTGAAACCTCGAAGTGAAGGGTCGATAGGGTCGACGTCATGACCCGCTACGGCCCCATGTTCGGCCCGGACATCACCTTTCTCGGCGTACCGCCGTGCGATCTCGAAGAGCCTGCGACCTACCAGGACGCGGACGTCGTCATCATCGGTGCACCCTTCGACGGCGGCACCAGCCACCGGCCCGGTACCCGCTTTGGGCCAATGGCAATGCGTTCCACCGACTACCTGCCTCAGGACGGCGTGCGGCCACACATGGCAATGCGGGTCGATGCCTTGACCGATGACCTCACGGTGGTCGACGCGGGTGATCTCGAGGTGTACTCCGGTGACGTGGTCCGTAGCTGCCAGATCATCGAGGACGCGGTCGCCAAGGTTTCCGAGGCCGGCAAGATTCCCCTGATCTTGGGTGGTGACCACACCGTCACATGGCCCGACGTGACCGGTGTCGCTCGTGCCGCCGGCTACGGACGAGTTTCGGTCATTCACTTTGATGCGCACGCCGACACCGGTGACATCGAGTTCGGCTCGCTCTACGGACACGGTCAGCCGATGCGACGGCTGATCGAGTCCGGTGCAGCGCGCGGCGACCGCTTCTTACAGCTCGGACTTCGCGGTTACTGGCCAGGCCCTGAGACCTTGGACTGGATGGCCGACCAAGGCATGCGGTCGTTCCACATGAGCGAGATCGTCGCCAAAGGACTCGACCCGGTGCTCGACGAGGCGTTCACCCTCGCAACTGACGACTGCGACGGAGTGTTCTTGTCGGTCGACATCGACGTCTGCGACCCCGGTCACGCACCTGGTACCGGCACTCCCGAGCCTGGAGGCTTGACCGCCCGGCAGCTGCTCGACGCGGTCTCACGGATTTGCTACGAGCTCCCCGTCGTGGGCATTGACGTCGTCGAGGTCTCGCCGCCCTACGACCACGCCGAGATCACGGTGTTCCTCGGAAACCGGGTCGTCTTGGAAGCCCTCGCAGGCATCGCCCGTCGCCGCAAGGACGGCGGAGCCGTGGTCTGGGATCGAGCCACTCCGCTGCTCGAGGGTCGAGGATCTGGGTCATCGGAGGACGAGGCCACACCAGGGTCGTGAGTGCTCGATGGCCCTGACCTGCGCAAATAGCGCTCTGTAGTTGCGGTGACACTATGTGTTCACCCATTTGGCCGTCTAACGAAGTCACCCTGCGGAACGACATGATTACGCAGGGGGGTTGAGCTGTTCGGCTCCCCACTCGTCGCGACTGTTTTTGGGAAGGGGAGCGATGAACAAGGTTACGAAGGAACTGGTGGTACGCGGTTCCGCCGCTGCGGCCGGACTTTTGGTCCTGGTCTCAGTAGTCGGCGCCGGCACCAAGTGGATGGCATAGGGGGGTAATCATGAATGAGATCAAAGCTCGCGTGATTGTCTCCGTGCTGGGTAGCGCAGTGACTGTGCTCACTCTGGCATCTGTGGTTGGGGCCGGAAAGAAGTGGGCCAACTAGCCACGACAGGAGGGGGAGTCGCTGAGCGATCGGCGGCTCCCCTTACGCGTCGTCCCCAATGGGCCCTCTCGGTCTATATCTGGGGCGTCATCGCGCTCGGCACCGGTTGCCTTGCGTCGTCGATGTGGTTGGCCCCCGTGCAGGGCGCCTTCGGCGCTGGCGCGTGGGGCCATTACCCGTCACAGGGCCTGGTCTTGAGCCTCTTGGTGATCACCGTCATTGTCGGTGAGCTTCGCCCGGTTCCAGTGCCTCGCGGCGGTGAAGTCGCAGACATGATCACGATCTCGACGACGTTCGTACTCGCCTTGGCAATCGTCGGGCCGGTCAGTCTGGCTCTGCTGGCGCAGGGCATCGCCGTGCTCATCGACGATGCGATCTCACGCCGGTCGCCACTGAAGATCGCCTTCAACGTGGCGCAGTACGTGGTCACTGTCATGGCTGCGCACACCGCCTACGCATTGGTCGCTGGCGTTCCGGTGTTCGACGGTTACACGATCTTCGACCCGGTCGGGAAAGCTGGGCTCGGCTACATGCCGTTGCTCGGTGCGCTCGCTGCCGCCTTGGTCTTCTTGATCGCGAACCAGCTGCTTGTGTCGACGGTGGTGGCCATCGACTCACAGCAACGGATCATCAATGTCTTCGGTCAGGACCTCCGCTTCCAGGCCATGACGGCCGGGGTGCTTGCCGTGCTAGCGCCGGTCGCAGCCTTGATCATCCAGACCCAGCCGCTCATGCTGCCGATGCTGATCGCCCCGGTTGCAGCCGTACACAACAGCGCTCGGCTTGCGGTGGCGATGGGTCGGCAGGCCCGACACGACGCTCTCACCGGGCTCGCCAACCGTGAGCTGTTTCGTGAGCGTGCTGTTCGTGCCTTGGACGACTCGCTACGCACAGGTACCGCGCTCGCCATCATGATGATCGACCTCGATCACTTTAAGGAGATCAACGACACCCTGGGGCATCAAGTAGGCGACGAGCTGATCTGCGAGGTCGCACACCGTCTGGAGGACGCCAAACCCGAGGGCGCCACTGTCGCGCGTCTTGGTGGCGACGAGTTCGCTGTACTCTTGCCGGACATCCCCGACTTGAGTGTGGCCGAGGACGTTGCGACGTACCTGCTCTCGGTGCTGGGGAAGTCGTTCTCAGTTGGCGGAGTGCGTTTGGTCGTTCAGGCCAGCCTCGGAATCGCGCTGGCGCCCGACCACGGAGACGACGTGCACACACTCATGCGTCGATCGGACATCGCCCTCTACGAGGCCAAGCGCGAACGGGCCCGCTTCTGCGCGTACTCAACCGAAGGCGAGGACACGCATACTCCGCAGCGTCTGACCACGCTGACCGACCTGCGGTCTGCTGTCGAAGACGACCAGCTGTTCCTCGTCTATCAGCCGAAGATCGACGTCGCGACGGGTGAAGTGAGAGGGGTCGAAGCGCTGGTGCGCTGGAACCACCCGACCCGCGGGATCCAGTATCCCGACACCTTCATTCCACTCGCCGAGAACACCGGCCTGATCGCGCCGATCACCTTCTTTGTTGTCGAGCATGCGCTGCGTCAAGTTCGTAGCTGGAACGAGGCGGGCATCGACCTGCACGTCGCCGTCAACCTCTCGGTGCGCCATCTGACCGACATGAGTTTGCCTGACCGCATCGCCGTCGCTCTCGAACGTTGGGGCGTGGCTCCGTCCAAGCTGATCATCGAGGTCACTGAGAGCAGCATCATGACTGACCCGAAGCGCGCCGCTGTCGTGCTGCAGCAGCTGCGACGGATCGGCGTGGATGTTGCGATTGACGACTACGGAACCGGTCACGCGTCCTTGAACTACCTCAAGCAGTTCGACATCGACGAGCTGAAGATCGACCGCTCGTTCATCATGAACCTCGACATCGACTCCAGTGATGCCATCATCGTCGCGTCGACTGTGGAGCTCGGTCACAACCTAGGGCTGCGGATCTGCGCCGAGGGCGTAGAAGACGGCGCGACTCTCAAGTGGCTGAGCGGGCTCGGATGCGACCTTGCGCAGGGCTATCACATCGGACGCCCCATGTCGCCAGAGGCGGTCAGCGAGGTCGTGGCCGAGCGTCGGATCGATGAACCGCCGGCGCCCAGCCCGCTTCGCCTGGTGGGGAGCAACTGATGTTGGTCTTGGCGCTGTGCATCGTGGGTCTGCTGTCACCGCTGCTGTTCAACGGAAAACTGTCGCGGCTGGCACTGGTGCGCTTTCGTGGTTGGTGGGTTGTCGTCGCTGCCCTTCTGTCGCAGATCCTGATCATTGAGATCTTCCCCGAGATCGACCGAGACTTCCTCGATGCGGTGCACTTGGCGACCTATGTCGCAGCTGGCGTCTTCGTACTCATGAACTGGAATGTGCCGGGCTTGCTCATCATCGCCGCCGGTGGCGCGATGAATGGGATCACCATCGCGCTGAACGGCGGTCAGCTGCCAGCCTCGCGCGAAGCTCTCAAGATGGCTGGAATCGAGCTTTCCAAGAGTGAGTTCGTGAACTCAGGTGTTCTCAAAGACCCAGTGCTTCCGCTGTTCGGCGACATCTTCGTGTGGCCAAACCCCTTCCCCTTCGCCAACGTCTACAGCTTCGGTGATGTGCTGATCGTGATCGGGACGTTCTACGGTGCGCATAAGATCACCGGCTCGCGCCTGGTCAAGAGGGCCTGGGTGTCACCGGAGGAAAAGGCTGCAGCAGCCGGCGCAGTGTCTGACGGTGGAACCGACCCGGCTCCCCACGCGGTACCGTCTCACGCGCCAACGCAGGTTCCCGTCCTTGGAGGCCAGCCACGACCGACGGCGGCATCGCTCAATTCGACGGCGCCGAGCGGACCGCGTCACCGCGCAGCCGGACATCCGGCCGTCGATGGGGCGTGACAGCTGATCGGTAGCCGGGCCAACGCGGGCTAGTATCGGCGCGGCAATGCGCTGCCGCCATCAACGCCGGCGTCAACGCCGGAGTCAACGCGGGGGTCAATGCCGGCGCCAATGCCGGAGTCAACCGGAGCGGAAGGAACATCGGTATGCGCGTCCTGCTGGTTGGTGCAGGCGGAGTTGGCTCGGCCGTGGTTCCCATAGCGGCTCGTCGCCGCTTCTTCGAGTCGATGATCGTGGCCGACTATGACAGGGCGAGGTCTGAGCGAGCGGTCGCCCAAGTTGACGATCGGCGCTTCGTCGCCGATCAGGTAGACGCGTCTGACGCCGAGTCTGTGGCCACACTTGCCCGTCAGCACAACGTCACTCACGTCTTGAATGCCGTTGACCCTCGTTTCGTGCTACCGATCTTCAACGGAGCCTTCGCCGCCGGCGCTGACTATCTCGACATGGCGATGTCGTTGTCACATCCGCATCCTGACGACCCGTACAGCAAGACCGGTGTGAAGCTCGGCGACGAGCAGTTCGCAGTCGCGGGCAAATGGGAGGACGCGGGGCGTCTCGCACTGGCGGGGATCGGCGTCGAGCCCGGTCTCTCAGACGTCTTCGCACGCTACGCGTCCGACGAGCTGTTCAGCGAGATCGACGAGGTCGGCGTGCGTGACGGTGCAAACCTCGAGGTGGATGGCTTCACCTTTGCGCCATCGTTCTCGATCTGGACCACGATCGAGGAGTGCCTCAATCCTCCGGTCATCTGGGAGAAGGACCGGGGCTGGTTCACCACGCCACCGTTTTCAGAACCTGAGGTCTTCGAGTTCCCTGAGGGCATTGGTCCGGTCGAGTGCGTGAACGTCGAACACGAAGAGGTGCTGCTGATTCCTCGATGGGTCGACTGCAAGCGCTCGACGTTCAAGTACGGCCTCGGTGAGGAGTTCATCGAGGTGCTGAAGGTGATTCACAAGCTGGGTCTTGACGAGACTCAGAAGGTGAAAGTCGGCGATGTCGAGGTCAGCCCACGCGATGTGGTCGCAGCGATCCTCCCTGACCCAGCCACACTGGGCGACCGGATGCGCGGCAAGACGTGTGCCGGTACGTGGGTCACTGGCAAGGGCAAAGACGGAGCGCCGCGTCAGGTGTACCTGTACCACGTGGTCGACAACGAGTGGACCATGAACGAATATCGGTCGCAGGCAGTGGTGTGGCAGACCGCGATCAACCCGGTCGTAGCGTTGGAGCTGCTGGCGGAGGGAACCTGGTCTGGGGCCGGGGTCTTGGGTCCGGAGGCGTTCGAGCCCAAACCGTTCCTGGACAAGCTGATCGAGTACGGCTCGCCGTGGGGAATGCGCGAGGAGACGCCTACGTCCTGAAGCAGTTCACCTTTGGTCGATGACCCCGGTGCGTCCTCCGGACAAGCTGGTGATGACCGGGCCTAAGACCGTCGCGATGATTCGTGCATGCCGCAGCTGCAGCCGCGACCACGGAACCGGCTCTTTGCGTGAACACTCGAGTAGACCGACGGCGTTACCGGCGGCCACTACCGGCAGGCCGATCATCGTGCTGACGCGTTCGACGTTCATCCAGGTCACTTCGGCCGGGTCGGCGTCAGGGTCGGCGATGTCGACGGTCATGATCTCGAGAGTTTCCAGGCAGCGACGGCTCAACGGGAACTCAGCCAGGGGGTAGCGGTGACCTTCGGGGCGCCAAGCCAGTGCACCGATTCCTTGCAAGTAGGCGCCGTCACCGTCGACGAACGAGATCTCGGCGAGGTCGCACCTCAGGTGTCCTGCGATGGGTCCGGTCATGCGGGCCAGACTGTCCAGATCAGGGCAGGCAACCAGCTCTGCGAGCAGACGCTCGAGAGCTGTCGAGTCTTGGCCCGGCGCTCTGGAGCCAAGCGCAAGGGTCCGGTGGTACGAGCTCATGCAGGTAAGGGCTGCGGCCTCGGCGGCTGGTTCGAAGTCGGGCGACGGCATGCCGATCACCCAACCCTGTGCTTCGGCAACGTCCAGATCGGCGAGCACGTACAGGTCATCGAGGTTCTCGACACCTTCGGCGCACACTTCGGCTCCGACCTTGCCTGCGTAGCGGACGATGGCCTCGACTAATGCGGCTTTGACCGGCTCGGACTCGACGCCGGTGACCAGCGAGCGGTCGAGCTTGAGCAGGTCAGGTGACAACGAAAGCACCCGCTGCAGACCCGCGTAGCCCTCACCGACGTCATCGACTGCGATTCGGACGCCGCGGTCACGGAGGGCTTTGACGATGCGTGCGAATTGCTCGACGTCCTGGACCACCTCTTTCTCGGTGATCTCGAATTGCAAGCCGGAAAGGTCGAAGGGCAGCACCTCGTGAAGTTCGCGTGCGCTGAGAACGGACGGGCTCACGTTCAGCGACAGCAGCGTTCCGGCGGGTCGTTGCTCTCCGGCACGAACGGCAAGGTCGATGGCACGGGCTTCGAAGGTCGGTCCCAAGCCGCATTCGTGAGCCATGGCGAACCAGACGTCCGGTGAGTACGACGGCAGGTCGGAACCGAACCGAGCGAGCGCCTCATAGGCGACGACTCGACCGGAGGACAGACCCAGAATGGGCTGGGCGACCATGGAAGGCGCGCCCCGATGCAAAGCACTCGTGACAAGAGCCCGACACTCCTCGAGGTCCGGCAGATCGCGGGCAGGCGGCGAGGAAGCGGCGACGCCGCTCGTAGTCGTCATGTGCTGCCGATCACCCCCCGATCGTTTGCGCCTGGTTCAGGTTTCGGCATCTGGCGGCGGAGTGTGTAGGTGGGAACGCCAATGGCGCAGTGACTCCCGCCATTCGCTGGAACCGCAGATCGGACCTGACGCTACGCCGAACAGGTGACGCGACGAGGGTTTTTGTCCGAGTTGCGCCAGTTGAGACCTCGCGGCGCAGGCGGCGCCGTCAGGCTACGGAGGCGAATGCCTTGTCTAGGACGGTCAGCGCCTCGTCCAGCAGCGCCTCGGGCATCGATAGCGGAGGCAAGAAGCGCAACACGTTGCCGTAGGTGCCGGCAGTCAGCACCAACACGCCTTCGGAGTGGCAGTGCTTGACCACAGCGGCGATCTCGTCGGTGGCTGGCTCGAGGGTGCCTGGCTTGACGAGCTCGACCGCAAGCATGGCACCGCGTCCTCGGACGTCTCCGATGATCGGGTACCTGGACTGCATCTCGTGCAGACGCGGAATCATGATCTCGCCGATCCGGCGGGCTTTGCCGACCAAGTCTTGTTCTTCGATCGCGCTGATGGCGCCGAGGGCGGCAGCACACGCCACCGGGTTGCCGCCGTAAGTGCCACCAAGACCACCGACGTGGACGGCGTCCATCAAGTCAGCTCGACCGGTGACAGCTGCCAACGGCATGCCGCCTGCAATGCCCTTGGCGGTCGTGATGATGTCGGGAACGACGCCTTCGTCTTCGCACGCGAACATCTGGCCGGTTCTGGCGAAGCCGGTCTGTACCTCGTCGGCGATGAACACGATGCCGTTCTTGCTCGCGTACTCCGCAAGGCCGGGGAGAAAGCCCTCACCCGGCACGATGAAGCCGCCTTCACCGGCGATTGGCTCGATCAGGATGGCCGCGACCTGGTCGGCGCCGATCTCTTTGTCGATCTTGCTGATGGCTTCTTGCAGCGCCTCGCGTCCGGCGTTCTGCGCACCGGTCGGCCAGCGGAAGGGGTACGACAGGGGAACCCGGTAGATCTCGCCGGCAAACGGACCGAAGTTGTACTTGTATGGCATCGACTTGGCGGTCAGTGCCATCGTCAGGTTGGTGCGCCCGTGGTACGCATGCTCGAAGACGACGACCGCCTGACGGCCGGTGGCGTACCGAGCAATCTTCACCGCGTTCTCGACGGCCTCTGCTCCGGAGTTGAACAGCGCGGTCTTCTTGGCGTGGTCACCGGGAGTGATTCGGTTGAGCTGTTCGGCAACCGCGACGTACCCCTCGTACGGAGTCACCATGAAGCAGGTGTGAGTGAACGCTGCGGCCTGCTCCTGGATCCCGGCCACGACCTTCGGTGCCGCGTTGCCGACGTTCACGACCGCGATGCCGGCGCCAAGGTCGATCAGGCTGTTGTCGTCGACATCGACGATCACGCCGCCGCCAGCGGCCTTGACGAAGACTGGGAGCACCGTGCCAATGCCGTCTGACACTGCGGCCCGCTTGCGCTTGAGCAGCTCAGCTGACTTTGGACCAGGGATCGCGGTGACCACTCGACGCTCCTGCGGAAGCGCGGGTCCGCCAGCGATCGCTCCGCCGGAAATGACAGGGGTCGTGGGTGTGGGGGCCATGGCGTTGCTCGCTTTCAGGGCGGGTACGTGGGCCGGTGCCTGGGCGGCGCTTCTGGCCGGTTCCGACAGTTCGGCACTGTCACTGTACGTTCCGGTCGCTGGTGATGCCTGCTCGACATTCTGGACAAGTTCCGCGCTACCATCGGCCGAATTGTCCACCCGGCCCGAACAGTCCAGCGAGCGCCGATACGAAAGGAGGGCAGAGTGAGCGCACCATCCTCTTCGGTCCGGGGCTCATCGGTCCGGCCCTCATCGGTCCGGCCCACGGTTCGTACCGTCCTCGACATGCCCGCGCTCGACCTTGTGCTCCGCGCTGGACGCCAAGCGATCGATGCTCAGATTCGGTGGGTGGCGGTCAGCGAGCTCGCTGATCCCACGCCGTATCTCGATGGCGGCGAGCTCGTGCTGACGACGGGTCTGCGTCTGGGCGACGGTGACTGGGAGCGGTTCGTCGGACGCCTGGTCAATGCGGGCGTGAGTGGTGTCGGACTCGGAGTAGGTCTGACGCACGAGCGCACACCGCACGCGCTCATCGAGGCTGCCGAGTCGGCCGGACTGCCCTTGATCGAAGTGCCCGAGCCGACCCCATTCATGGCGATCAC
>JBJMHG010000119.1:0-15882 GCA_045807485.1 Actinomycetes bacterium | reverse complement strand
TGCCCGCAGTGGTTCGGCGATCGCGTTGGCGGCGGTCAGAATGGACTCGCCGGAACGGTTGTTTTGGCCGAGTGAGAACACCGGCACCGGTTGAGTGCCTGCGAAGTCATCCTTGAACGAAAGAATGTTTCGGATCGACGCTCCTCGCCAGCCGTAGATCGACTGAAACGGATCCCCGACGGCCATCACGGGATAGCCACGCCCGAACAAAGCCACCATGAGCCGCTGCTGCGCCATCGAAGTGTCTTGGTACTCATCGAGCAGCACGGTCGAATATCGATCCCGTTCTCCTTTGCCCGCTTCCGCGACTCGCTCGGCGACTGTTGCAGCGGCCGCCATCTGGTCTCCGAAGTCGATGCGCTCACGGCGGGACTTGACCTGCCGATAGGCGCGAACCAGCCCCACCAACTCGAGTCGGGCTCGCGAGGTTCGACGAGCCTTCGTCGGGTCTTCGGTCAACTTGCCCTGCTCCGCCTCGACGGCGTCGATCTCGGCGATGAGCGTTTTGTCGTAGGCCACCAGCTCGTCAAGGTCTATGAGGTGTTCGTTGGCCTCTTGCTCCAGTGCCAAGAGCCGTTCGGTGACCGTCTGTGCCTGGACGGCAAGGGCGGGAAACGGACCCGACGCACTACGGACGACTGACTCGGCCAGCTGCAGCCGCTGCGCGTCGTTCATGAGCTGAGCGGACGGCTCGTAGCCGGCCCACACTCCATAGTCGCGGAGCAGTGAGGCGGCGTACGCATGGTAGGTACTGATAGTCGGCTCACCATCATCGAGCAGGCCCGCACTGCCGCTCTGCGCCTCGAGGCGACGCAGGGCGCTGCGCACCCTGGTGCTCAGCTCAGCCGCAGCCTTGTTGGTGAACGTCAGACCCAGCACCGCATCTGGCGTTGTCAACCCATTCGCGACGAGCCACACGACCCGGGCGCTCATGAGCGATGTCTTGCCGGAACCGGCACCGGCGATCACGACCGCGGGTCTCTGCGGAGCAGTGATGGCCGCCATCTGCTCGGCCGTGAAGTCGATCTCGAACAGGCGTCGGACGCCGTCTTCAGACATCTCCGGTTCTGGGAACGGCAATGTCATGCTCATGAGACCACCTCGCGGCCAGCCGGTTGCGCTGGGCACGTGAGTGAGAACTGGCAGTAGCTGCATGCCTTGTTGGGGACTGCAGGGAACTCTCCTTTGGAGACCAACGTCACGGCTCGTTCCAACGCTCGCTGCAAGGCCTCATCGGTCTCGGCACTTGGGTCGTGCTCTTGCACCTTGGGCCCGGGTGCGTTTTTCCGTTCCGGGACCCTGAGCTGGACGAGCTCGGCGGCCACCTTCGACGGCGAGGTGTCGTACTGCGCTGCAACGAGTCGACGATAGGTGGCCAGCTGCAGATCGGACGCGACATCTTTGGACGCGCGTTGTGAGCGGGACGTCTTGAAGTCGACGACGACCAGCCCATCGCCGTCGCGCTCAAGCCGGTCGACTCGTCCGCTCAGATGCACCGAGACGTCGAAGATGGTGAAGGTCTGTTCAAAGGCGGCTTCGGTGGCGACCAGCTCTCGGTCACGAGCTCTCGAGTGCCACTCGAGAAACCGTTCGATCGCTGCGACCGCTGCATCGTGTTCTTGACCAGCCTCCCAGGCAGCGGTGTAGGGCAGCTGACTCCAGATGTCGTCGAGAGCACGCGCCAGAGCGTCTACCTCTGCCGGGAGCTCCTTGCGCGCCACGGCATCGGCGAGAGCGTGCAAGACCCCACCGAACCCCGCGGCGGTGCCTCGGCTCGTCTCGGCCTTGACTCGGCGAGTCAGGTACCACTGCAGCGGACAGCGCTGCAGCATCTCGATCTGCGAACCGGACAGATGCAGCTCGAGCGGCTGGTTTCCATCGAGTGCGACGGTGGTTGCGCCAGTCGCCTCTCGAAGCCCCCACCACTGCTCTGGGTCGGCAGCCGAGACGACGGGCTTACCATCGGCGCCTGGCGTACCCAGTGCCGCCAACCGGGTCGCCAGCTCACGTCGGAATGCCGGTGTCGCCCCGTCATCTGCCAGCTCACGACGCAGCCCAGCGACGACTCCCGACAAAGTGAGCGGGTGGCGAACGGTGTCGGTCTCATAGACCGGTTCGATTTCGAGGTCTTGCAGAAACGGGGACGGTCGAGCGCCGTCGTCTGCAGGCGCCTGCACCGCCGTGCAGACCACGCGACGCCGGGCTCGAGTGATCGCGACATAGAACAACCGGCGCTCGTCGCGCCGGAGGTCAGCGATGGTGGCCGGAACCCGGAGCCCGTCTGATCCCAAGAGGTCGGAGTCGATGACCGACCCCCGCCGGCGAAGGTCTGGCCATGCGTCGGCTTGCACGCCAGCGACGACGACGACCTCCCACTGCAGACCTTTGCTGCGATGGGCGGTCATCACTCGGACACCCGCTCCAAGAACACCGACATCGTCCAGGGTTCCGGCGGGGATCTCTTGTGCCGCGAGTTCAGCGAGGAAGGTGCGGAGGTCGGATCGCGTTGATCGGTCTCTGCTACGCGCAGCCATGTCGAACAAAGACACGATCGCGTCCAGAGCTCGATTCGCCGAAGCGGCGGTTGGGCCACTGCCTCGGGCGTCTCCGATCAGTCGCCGCGACCACACCGAGCCGTTCCAAACCGACCAGAGCAACTCGTGCGCTGACCGACCGTCGTCGGCCAGCTGGCGCACACTCGCCAGAAGTTCAGCGAGGCGCCAGACCGGGGCCGATGTCGACTGCGCCACTCCCTCGGACCGTCGCGGGTCGAGAACAGTCTCGCGAATCAACTCGCTCGATGGCTCTGGGTCGTGGACTCCCCTCTCACGCTCCAAGGTGCGGAGCGTGCGTCCAAGCCGGCGAATGTCGGACGCCGAGGCTCCTACGAGTGGTGAAAGGAGCAGCTCGTGCACTCGCTCGCTGGTGAGGCTGCCTGGACGAGCTGCGTACTCGAGGATCATCACGAGGGGAGCAATCGTCGGGTGGTCGCGAAGGGGTAGCTCGTCAAGGGCCACCTCGACCGGAACACCTGCGATCGTGAGGGCGCGCTGCAACCCAGGAATGCTGGTCGTGCCCGAACGCACCAAAACGGCCATCTGAGACCATGGGGTCTGCCCGTGCAGGTGTTCTCTGCGCAAAACCTCCGCGATGGCGGCGGCCTCACGTTCTGCCGTGGGGAACAACCGCACCTCGACACTTCCCTGAACGTGCCCTTCGGGAAGGACTAGCTGACGATGCTGTTTGAGGTCGGCAGCAGGGATGCTGCCGGCTGACCCCAGGAGCGCTGCGACTTTGCGCGACTTGCTGGTGATTTCGATGGCACAACGTCGAGAGGTGCGCAGGGTAAGGATTTCACCTTGTCCGTTCGACGGGCTGCGGAAGCGGTCGACGAATTCGGTGATGCCGCGCACGTCGGCACCTCGGAAGGCGTAAATCGACTGATCTGGGTCACCCACCGCAACGAGGTCGCGGCCGTCGCCTGCAATTGCTTTCAGCAGGCGCTCTTGAGCGGGGTCGGTGTCTTGGTACTCGTCGACCAAGACGAGCTGGTACCGGTCGCGGAGACGTCGTTGGCCTTCGGGTGACTCCGCGTAGGCAACGGCGCGCGAGACCAGTTCGGAGTAGTCGAGCAGCCCCTGGCTGTCGATCACATCGAGGTACTCGGTCATGAACGTCGACAGCGCAGCCCAGTCAGGACGCTCAGGATTCAGGCTCCTGATTTGATCCGGGGCCAAGCCGAGAGACCGGGCAGTGCCCATGAAGGTGCGCACCTGCTCGGTGAAGCCGCGGGTCTTGAGAGCGGCGTCGAGTTGCGCTGGCCAGGCCACCGTTCCCAGCTGGCGGTCGAACGACAACAGGTCGCGGACGATGACCTCTTGCTCTGAACCTGACAGCAACCGCAACGACCGACCCAGATCATCAGGAGCAAGCTGTTCACCGATCAGGGAGTAACCAAATCCGTGGAAGGTCCACGCCAACGGCGCCGCGACCGTTCGCTGCAGCCGACGCGCAATCCGACTTCGCAGGTCACCTGCCGCTCGACGACTGAAGGTGAGGGTCAGAATCTGCTCGGGCGTAGTTCCCGCTTCGACTCGTGCCGCAATCGCTTCGACCAAAGTGGTGGTCTTGCCTGTGCCGGGCCCGGCCAGCACCAAGAGCGGTCCGTGACCGGCAACCGCAACGCGCTCGACGACACGCTGTTGATGTTCGTCGAGTTGGACAGGAGCGGTGGTCACGTCCGTCATCACATCACTGGCCGCCGACATTGCCGCGGTGGCAATGGTTCTGGCGCGGCGTCCACCTGGCTTTGCTCATGTCAACGCGGTCTCCGGCAAAAGCCGTTCCTTCTTTGCGGAGGCGCTCGCCCTGTTCGTCGGCGTGGACGGGGGCGCACCGACCGTCCGACCGCAGTACCCGCCACCAGGGCACACCTGATCCGAACCGCGCGAGCGCCTGACCTACTTGGCGGGCGCCACCACGTTTCAGAGCTTGCGCCACGTCTGAGTAGGCCATCACGCGTCCAGGCGGAATCTGGGCTACGAGGTCGAGAACCTGCTCGGCGAAAGGGGTAGGCAACGCGTCGTGCGGCACCCGCGCACCATAGGCGAGCGGGCTTGCCGGTGTGGCACGATCGCCGCGTGGCTGAATCCTCAGACGATCTCGCGGCCCGCGTAGATCCCGATGGTGCCACCGAGACCGACATCAAGCCCAGGTCGTGGGCCCCGCCAGCCCCTTTGCCACCAGCGCATGTCATCGAGCCTGATCAGCCAAAGAGAATCCGACGCCCCAACGACGCTTTCCGCCTGGTCGGATGGACCCTCGTCACCGGACTGCTGCTGGTTGCCGGTGACGTGGCACTGGGCACGACGACTGGTCTTGAAGAAGACCTGACGTCAGCCATCACGACACTTCCTGACCTGATCATCAAGATCCTGGCCTTCGCCAGCAGCCTGCTTTTGCTACTTCTGCCCCCGCTGATCCTCGCCGACCTGGCACTGCGGCGCCGGTGGCGAACCATCTGGGTGGCAAGTGCGGCAGGGATCATCGGATGGTTGATCGCTTACGCGTTTTCAATTCTTGGAACCGAGTTCCTCTCGTCCACCTTGCTGGACGCGCTCACCACCGGTAGCACCCGTGGCTCACGCAGCGCCATCGCCTATCCGATGTTGACCGCGGTGGTGGCGCTGGCGTCCGTCGACGGTTTGCGTGGTCGGCCCCGACTGTCCTTCACGGTGTGGGGTTCTGTCATCGGGTTCACCACGTTGCTGCTATTCGACCAGTCCGCGACGCCTCTGGCCCTAGCCCTGAGCGCTGCCGGCGGACGCGTGGTCGGACTGGCCTTTCGCTACGGAGTCGGCACCGTCAATCCCAGACCGACCGGTGAAGAGGTGGCGATCGCCTTGAGTCGCGTTGCGGTTCCGCTTTCGTTCCTGCAATGGGATCGAGAAAGTGACGATGAACGCCGGTATGTGGGCACGACCCTCGACGGACGTGCGCTCGACGTCAGGGTGATCGACCGCGACCGTCGCTCGGCTGGTCTGATCTACCAGCTTTACCGACGCATGCGAGTTCAGGGTGTTGTGGAACGTTCGCCCACCTGGTCAGTGCGACGGGCGGTCGACCAGTCAGCTCTGCCGGTACTGTCAGCGCGGCGACATGGGGTGCGGACGCCTGACTTGGTTGCCGCGGCGTCCGTGACGTCGGAGACGGCAGTGCTTGCGTTCGAGGACATCCACGGACTGCACGCGTTTGACGGTCTGGACCCCGCGGCCCTGCATGACGAGGTCATCGCAGACCTCTGGCTTCAGGTGCGGATGCTGCACCGTGCCGGCATCGCGCACGAGGAGCTGCATGCTGGCAACCTGGCGCTCGATGACGACGATCGGGCTTGGATCTTGGGGCTGGAGTACGGCGAGATCGCGGCAGATCAGCTGACCCTGCGCATCGACGACGCCGAGCTGCTGGTCACGATGGCGCTGCTGGTAGGAGCCGATCGTGCTGTGCGCGGCGCACTGCAGGAACTGACCGCACAACGACTCGGCGAGGCGCTTCCGCTCTTGCAGCCAATCGCACTCAGCCGCGTAAACCGTGCCGCGATCAAGCAGAACCGAGAGCTGCTGCCAGAGCTTCGGGATGCCGTCGTGGCAGCCTTTCCTGCCGCCTCAACCGAACCAGTGCGTCTCGAGCGACTAAGACCCCGAACGTTGGTCACCTTCTTTGCCCTCGCGGTGGGCGTGACCCTTGTGCTCGGACAGCTGGCCTCGATCAACTTGGTCTCGATCGTCACCGAGGCCGACCCAATGTGGGCTCTGCTCTCGTTGTTGGCGTCCATCGCCACCTACGGGGCCGCTGCAGTCGCGATCATCAGCCTGTCGCCTGTTGTGGTGCGGTGGTGGCGCACCTTCATGGTGCAGTGGGCGGCCACTTTCGTGTCGCTGGTCGCTCCAGCTGCTGTCGGTCACATCGGCACCAACAGTCGCTACCTGCAGCAGGCCGGTGCGCGTCCTGGCGTAGCTGTCGCGAGTGTCGGAGCCACCCAGCTCTTCGTGTTCGGCTCCTACGCCATCTTGGTTGTGGTTTTCGGGTTCATCACCGGTCGGCAACAGGGACCAGACCTGATTCCCGGTACCACCGTGCTGCTGGTCGTCGCCGGAACTGTCGCCATCGCGGCCATCCTTCTGACGATTCCAGCGACCAGGCGACAGATCTCCTCGCGCCTGAAGCCCACCTTCGCCAACACCTGGCCGCGGCTGCTGGAGACCGCTCGGCAGCCGAAACGGATTGCGATGTGCACGGCCAGCGCAATCGTGCTCAACCTGGCGTATGCCGCTGCGCTCTTCGCTGCCGTCGAGGCGTACGGCGGTTCGCTGGCATACGCAACCGTCGGCTTCGTCTACCTCGCCGCCGGTGCCGTCGGGTCAGCAGCGCCCACCCCCGGCGGTATCGGCGCCGTCGAGGCGGCCTTGGCGGCAGGCCTCACCGCAGCGGGCCTGGACACCAGCACCGCCGTGCAGGCAGCCCTGCTGTTCCGCGCGACCACCTTCTGGCTTCCGATGGTGCCCGGTTGGTTGAGCTTCACGTACCTGCAGCGAGCAGGTGCGCTCTAGGCGCCCGTTGCTGGCCGCATGAACCCAACTCCGCCTTCGTAGGGTGGTTCGCCTGGCGCGAGAGCCTTGAGGACACAGAACTCGTTGCCCTCGGGATCGGCCAGTACCACCCACGACTCGTCTCCGGTCTGGCCGATGTCGACGCGCGTCGCGCCCAGCGCCTGCAGCCGAGCGACCTCGGCATCGCGGTGGTCAGGACGTAAGTCGAGGTGCAACCGGTTCTTGCTCTGTTTGCGGTCGGGGACACGAAACAGCAGCAGATCAGTTGTCGTCGATCCGTCAGCTGCTGCGAGCGCAATTTCGCCGGCGTCCTGGTACACCCGGGTATACCCGAGTGCTTGTTGCCAGAAGGTCGCGACCAGCTCTACATCGTCACAGTCGATGGTCACGCACTCCACGCGGAGACTCATCTGTGCATCTTGCCCGTACTGCCGAAGTCAGTAAATGGGTGATCAGTAAACCGGCCTGGCCGGTTCGACCTGGTTGACCCATGCGACGACCCCGCCGCCGACATGTTGGGCGTTGGCAAAGCCAGCGCCTTTGGCCACGGCCAGCACCTCGGCCGATCGAGAGCCAACCTTGCAGTAGAAAACCACCGGCTTGTCCTGAGGCAGCTGCTCAAGCGCTGTACCCAGCAGGAACTCGTTCTTCGGGATCAACACTGATCCGTCGATCGCAACGATCTCGCGCTCAGCGGGCTCTCGGACGTCGACGAGCAGGAAGTCGCGCTCACCGGCTTCGCGCTCTTTCAACATCTGATCGAGGTCGCGCACGCTGATGGTGGACTCGCGGGCGGCATCTGCAGCCTCAGCCGAAATGGTGCCGCAGAAGGCCTCGTAGTCGATCAGCTCTTTGACCGTGGGGTTGTCACCGCAGACCGCGCAGTTCGGGTCTTTGCGAATGCGCACCTTGCGCACCTGCGCCTCGAGAGCGTCGTAGATGACCAGCTGCCCGATCAAGCTGTCGCCGATTCCGGTGATCAGCTTGATGGCCTCATTCGCCTGGAACGTTCCGATCGTTCCGGCCATGACGCCCAGCACGCCACCTTCGGCACACGAGGGAACCATGCCAGGCGGAGGCGGCTCGGGATACAGGCAGCGGTAGCAAGGCCCGTGCTCGGCCCAGAAGACGCTCGCTTGACCGTCGAACCGGTAGATCGAGCCCCAGACGTAGGGCTTTCCCAGCAGGACGGCAGCATCGTTGACCAGATACCGGGTGGCGAAGTTGTCGGTGCCGTCGACGATCAGGTCGTACTGGCTGAAAATCTCCATGACGTTCGTGGAGTCAAGGCGTTCCTCGTGCAGCTGCACATTGATGAACGGGTTGATCTCTTTGATCGAGTCGCGCGCCGACTCGGCCTTGGAGCGACCGACATCGCTCTGTCCATGGATGATCTGCCGCTGCAGATTCGACTCGTCGACGATGTCGAACTCGACGATGCCGAGCGTTCCCACACCAGCCGCCGCCAGGTACACCAAGGTCGGCGATCCGAGCCCGCCGGCTCCGATCGCGAGGACGCGGGCGTTCTTCAGCCGTTTCTGCCCGGCCATGGCTACCTCAGGAATGATGATGTGGCGCGAGTAGCGCTTGACCTCATCAATCGTGAGGCTGTCGGCCGGCTCAACGAGTGGCGGCAGGCTGCTCACAAAGTCTCCAGTCACGAAGTTCACGCGGGGCTTTCCGCTTACATAACTGTGCCTGACCGGTCCGCATTCCGAGCGCAATGTCCAACATGTGGACGATGCTTCACGTGAAGTCTGAGGCACTTGAGGGAACTGCGAGGCAGAAGGACCCCCCTGCTCCGAGGGGGGACGCAGAGCAGGGGGGCCGTCTCTGGTACCGCGCTCGCGTGGACATCGCCTCACGCGATGCGCGCCTACCCGCAGACAACCAGAGAACGCACTCTGCATGTGCTGATTCAGCCAAGTTCGAACGGCGTGGCGTCCAGCATTTTCTTATCCACAGGGACCTCGGTCGCGCCAGGCCCAGTGCCGAACGAGCCGTTCCCCAGAACGACGGGAATATCTCGCCATCTTGGCGCGCTTCGGTGACGATGCCCACAACGTCCACGTGACACCAGCAACCAGGCACCACGTTGCCGACTCGGCAACTTCGAGCCCGGTCTGGCGCGCATAACCATCGATCAACCGCACCGCCCCCCGCTCGTCGAGCTCGGCCTCCCACAACAGCTGGCCGAGCTCCTGCGCCGGATCGGCGAACGCGGCAAAGTCGAAGTCGATGAAGCGCATCCCATGGTCGGTCGCAATGACGTTGGCTGCGACATCTAGGTGACACGGAACTCGACGCATCGTGTGCGCAGTGAGGTCGGTGAGGACGTCGTCCGCCCATGCCACAGTCTCAGCAACTCGGCCGTCGAGTGAGGTGCCAGCTTCATCCGCGTAGTGACGGAGTGAGTCCAGCATCGAGGCCGTTGGCAGCGCAACCGTCGCCGAGTGCAAGCGAGCGAGCATCGTCGCCAGCTCGTCGAGCACAGGGGGACGTCGTAGCTCGAGTGACGTGAGGTGTGATCCATACAGCCGCTCGCAAACCAACCACCCATCCATAGCGCCAAGCACTCGAGGACCGACGAAGACGTCTGCGGCCGCCCGTGCCATCTCTACCGCAGCAGGCGAGGCCGTCGTTGCGACGACGTCCTCACCATCTCGCCCGGTGAGGACCCATGCTCCCGCGCCCAATCCAGACACATGCTCGGCGACAGAGGCACCGAAAGTCTGCAAGAGCGAGACCGGCACCGGCGGCTCGACCGACTCCCCGCACTCTGGCCGGTCAGACAGTGCGTACTTGTTCATGCGCCTTCAGCATTAAGCGGACGAACCGTGCCACCAGGGCTGGATCCTCCATCTGGGCAACATGTCCAACCGATGGCATCGTCACGAACTGAGCGTGCGGAAGGTGTTCGGCGGCGCGACGAGCGCGACGAGCGTCGACCAAGCGGTCACGCCCCCCGTAAAGAACCAGGGTCGGGCACTGGACGCGCGCAGCAGCTGACCACAGTCCGTGCGGGCCCGGGTCGACGAAGGATCGCAGGAGTGAGCGCGCTGCTCCCGAGAGCGCCTCGCCCGCGTAGGGGAGGGCCAATCGTCGCTGCACTTCTCTCACTGCCTCGGCGCGCCGGGTATCAGTGAAGGTTGCGGCGTCGGCGTAGTTCAGCGCGACCATGCCATCGACCTGTCGCTCGGCGGGCACCCGGGCCAGACGACCGTAGAGCCGCGCACCGACGCCTGGAATCGCCATTAGTGGCACGCCCATCGTGTCGCGGCGTGGCCGAAGATCAGGCAGCGCTGGCGAGATCAACGTCATCGTCGCGACTTGATGTGGTCGGCTCGCTGCAGCCACCACGCTTACTGCTCCACCCATGGAGTTGCCGAACAGGTGAACGCGCTGGCCGGTCTCGTCGAACAGCTCATCGATCAATGCACATACGACTGCAACGTCAGCTGCGACCGAGTAGTCGGCGTCCGGCGGCGCCGGCGACCAGCCGAAGCCGGGCAGATCGAGTGCCCAGCTGCGGAGATCCGTGCTCATCTCGGCCATGAAGTCGGTCCAGTTCGTGGACTGCCCGCCAAGACCGTGAACCATGACCGCGGGCGGCAGGTCCCCTTGTGAAGTGCCCTTGCGCACGAAGATGGTGCGGCCGGCAAGCCGCCTCTCCTCACCCTTCGGGTGCGGCGCATTCACAGGATCAGTTTGACGCCTGTGCTGGCTGCGGCGGGACCCGGGTCAGGCGGGATTGAGAAGTGACTCGAGGCGGCGGTTGAGTGAGTCAAGCGTTGCCCTGATCACTGCTTGCCGGACGTCCTCGCGCACCACCGACACCCCGGTGAGGCGCTCCGAACCGAGTTTGGTGAGCATCGCCACAACAACGACCACCGCGCGATCGGGTCCGAGCTGGTTGATCTCGAGCTGTTCGAGCTCGAAGCGAGCTGCGTTGCCCACGACCTCTTCGAGTGCCCGCAACGTCGCAGTGGCGACCGAGCGATGAACGCTGGTCGGCGTCGCAGCAGCCGACGACTCGCCCGCGTAGGCCTGGCCCAGCCAGCTCAGCGAAACCGACGTGGTGACGCCGAGTCCGGCAGACACGAGCTGCATGCGTTGGATGAGGATGCGTGGTGGACGTGTCGACTCGATCAACTGTGGGGTGATGGTCTCGTCGGAGGTCTCATCGGTCGTCCCGTCGGATTCAGGCACCGATGCAGCAGCGTCCGGCTCGCGATAACCCGGCACTGCCGTCAACGTCGGGCGACCTGGCGCGTCTGGAGCGAGGTCAGCAGCCGCACCTGGAGCGCGCGCAGCTTCTGGGGCTGGGGCGGAAGGTGCGAGCGGAACTGACTCTTCGACCACCTGGACGCGGCCGGCGTCAACGGCCAAACCAAACTGCTCACGGAGCACGCGGTTGACGCTGGTCGCCACGGCTATCTCGTCTGCCCCCGGCGCCAGCTGCAGCCGGAGCGTGCCAGCACCCTCCGGCCGGTCGTCGGGCTCGAGGTCGGCCGCGGCGACACCGGGCACCGCGCGGAGCGCGTCCAGGAGCGTTGCCTCGCTACTCACCCGGCCTCCTGCCGTTCGAGCCGCTGGGGGCAGCGGCCATCCCGGGGCGTTTTGGCCAATGGACCTGCCCCATCTTTCCATCGGCAGGGAACCAGGAGTCCTGGAACAGTGACGTGTCGCGCCCTACTCAAGAGTAGGCTCCCCCGCCATGGCTGTCCCCGAAGACGCCGGACCCAGGTCATCTGCAGATTCCGCCAGGCAATCGCCCGCCCCTGCACCCGACGGGAGCAGCCGTGAGCGCCTGAACAAGGCCGAGCGACGCAGTCAGCTCCTGGACGCCGCCCGCGACGTCTTCGTCACATCTGGCTACCACGCCGCCGCCATGGACGAGATCGCCGACCGGGCCGGCATCAGCAAACCAGTTCTCTACCAGCATTTTCCGGGCAAGCTCGAGCTGTACCTGGCTTTGCTGGACGCTGGCGTGGAACAGCTGATCGGCGCTGTCGAAGCGGCCCTGGCGTCCACCGAAGACAACGAGGAACGTGTGGTTGCCACGATGACCGCATACTTCGAGTTCATCGCTGAGCCCGAAAGCACCTTTCGCCTGGTGTTTGAGAGCGACCTTCGGTCTGAACCTGCCGTACGAGAGCGCGTCGAGCGGGCCAGCCAGGAGTGCACCCGAGCCGTAGCCGCGGTGATCGCCGACGACACACAGCTCGATCGAGAGTCGGCGATGCTCCTGGCTGCCGGACTCACTGGAGCCGCTCAAGTCTCCGCTCGCTGGTGGTTGACCCAAGACGGCGCTCTCCCTCGCGACACCGCCGAGCGGCTCGTGGCATCACTTGCGTGGCGGGGAATCAGCGGGTTCCCTCGAAGCGACTCTCACGCCGTCGATTACCCTGACGCCGCGGGTCGATAACGCGGCCCCATCCAGCAGCGGCCGCAAGGCCACCAGTACGGAGGTCGCATGGAGGTCAAGGTCGGGGTCAAGGGTGTTGCCCGCGAGCTGGTGATCGAGACCGACCTTTCCGCCGACGAGATCGCAGCCATCGTCCAGAGCTGTTCATCGGACGCTGCAGCTGTCTTCGATCTCGCTGACGCGAGAGGCCGCCGGGTCGTGGTACCGGCAGACAAGCTCGCCTACGTCGAGATCGGCGAGCAGGAAGCCCGTCGCGTCGGCTTCGGCGCGATGTAGGGCATCACGCCGCCAGACCCAGCGCTGCCATCCGCTTGGTGTGCTGCTCGGTGATCCGGGTGAACATCCGGCCCAGCTCGACCAGGTCCATTCCACCTTCTCCGGGAGCACCTGCCAGCAGTGCAGCGAGTGCGTCACGCTCGGCCGCAACACGTTGCGCCTGGCTGAGCGCCTCGCCCATTAGGCGTCGACCCCACAGTGCAAGTCGTCCACCTAGGCGAGGATCAGCGTCGATGGCGGCGCGCACCTTGGCAACGACGAACTCGGAGTGACCTGTGTCGTCGAAGACCTCGAGCACGAGCTCTCGGGTCTCATCGTCGAGTAGCACCGAGATCTCACGATAGAAATCCGCGGCGATGCCGTCACCTACGTAGGCCTTGACCAATCCTTCAAGCCAATCCGCAGGGGCCGTCGAGGCGTGAAAGGCCTCCAGTGGAGCGACGAATGGGCGCATCGCCGTCTCGGCGTCTACTCCCAACTCGTTGAGTCGCGCGCGCAGCTGTTGGAAGTGCCCGAACTCAGCGCAGGCCATTGCAGTAACCTCGGCCTTGTCGTCGAGTGTCGGTGCCAGAGCCGCGTCGGCACAGAGTCGTTCGAAGGCTGAGAGCTCTCCACATGCCAGGACACCGAGCAGGTCTATGACGGCTGCGTCATAGGCGCCAGGAGCTGCTTCAGACATGGCCGAAGGGTAGCGAGGGAGCAGACGGTAGGCTGGGACGCGTCATTCGACTCGCAAGGCGGACCCCCTGACTACTTTTGCTGACCTCGGCATCCGGGCAGAAACCGTGGCCGATCTGGCCCACCTGGGCATCACTGAGGCATTTCCCATCCAAGAACTGACTCTTCCTGTGGCCCTCGACGGCCACGACGTGATCGGCCAGGCCAAGACCGGCACGGGTAAGACGTTGGGCTTTGCCCTGCCGCTGCTTGAGAACGTGGTCGCACCGAACGACCCGGTGCACCCTGATCACGAGCCGGCCGCCACCCCGCAGGCACTTGTCGTGGTCCCGACCCGCGAACTTGCCGTGCAGGTGGCTGGAGAGATCAGACATGCCGGCAAGACGCGGGGCGCCCGCATCCTCACGGTCTACGGCGGTCGTTCGTACGAGCCGCAGGTCGAAGCGCTCGAGGCAGGCGTCGACGTGGTGGTTGGTACGCCGGGACGCCTGCTCGACCTGGTCGAGAAGCGGCACCTGCACCTCGGAGCGATCAAGACCCTCGTGCTCGACGAGGCTGACGAGATGCTCGACATGGGTTTCTTGCCGGACGTTGAGCGCATCGTGGCGCTCACGCCTGCTGACCGCCACACCATGCTGTTCTCTGCCACGATGCCTGGCGACGTGATCGCGCTCGCGCGTAGGTACATGAACCAGCCAACGCACATTCGTGCGATCGACCCTGACGAAGACAACAGCCAGCTGGTAAAGCGCGTGACGCAGCACGCCTACCGGACGCATCCTGTCGACAAACCCGAGATCGTCGCGCGCATCCTGCAGTCCGAGGGTCGCGGTCACACGATCATCTTCTGTCCCACCAAACGGCAGTCCCAGAAGCTGGCTGACGACCTCAGCTCGCGCGGCTTCGCTGTTGGGTCAGTGCACGGTGACCTGGGTCAGGGTGCGCGTGAGCAAGCCATGCGGGCATTCCGCAACGGCAAGGTCGACGTCCTGGTCGCCACTGACGTAGCTGCGCGGGGCATTGACATCGACGGCATCACTCATGTCATCAACTACAGCTGTCCTGATGACGAGAAGAACTACGTCCACCGGATCGGACGAACTGCTCGCGCCGGTGCAACTGGCGTCGCCGTGACGCTGGTCGACTGGCAAGACCTGCCCCGATGGATCCTCATCAACAAGACACTGGGTCTGTCGTTCGAAGATCCAGTTGAGACCTATTCGACGTCACCACATCTGTTCGCCGACCTCGGTATCCCCGACGGCACCAAGGGCATGCTCCCCACAGCGCAGCGAACGCTGGCTGGACTCTCAGCCGAAGAGGTCGAAGACCTCGGCGAGACCGGACGCGCCCGCCCGAAACGCAGTGGTGGTGACACCAGGGGTGGTGAAAGCAGGGCCGGTGACAACCGGGGCGGTAATCGGTCCGGCGATCGCAACCGCCGCAATGGCGGAAGTCGCGACAAACGCGAGAGCTCCGATCGCAAAGACCAGCCCAAGGGCGATGGTGAGGCCCGACGTGCTCCGCGCAAGCGCAGCAGGCGACGGACGCGCAGCGGCAGCGACGTTGCAGTCCCAGACTCAGCCGCGTCCACACCCGCAGCTGACTGACCGCTACGGCAGCTGGATCTGAACGCTGACCCACTGATGTCTGTGGCAGGCCGGACACCGCATCCATGACCCGTGTCCCCGCTTGAGATATGGCACGTGCAGCGACGGCACGGCATGTTTCAGAGCGGCGGCTGGCGACAGAACCGTCTCTTCACCGCATCCGCTGCAGCTGATGGTCACTGAGCCGGTGCCTGCGACGTCCTGTGCCAGTGACTCTGCGGTAAAGAGCGCGCGTCGGCCTTCTTGGTCACGGGGAGCAGCTCCCGGTTCGGGACGCCCCGACGATGACGCCGTGATGCGGCTGAAGTCATTGCCCTTGCCACGTCTGGCACTGCTCACGCTGCCACCTCTTCGTTGGACAGTCGTCGAGCATGCTCCCGGTAGGCCATTGCCCCTGGGCTCGAAGCCGCCGTTGCCATGATCGACTCACCCGATGCTGGTGCCTCCGCGAAGCGAATGGAGCGACCGATCGGTGGCTCGAGGACCGGCACGCCGAATCGCTCTGTCACATCGGCGAGAACGGCACGCGCATGGGTCGTACGGCCGTCATACAAAGTCGGCAGAACGCCGAGTACCACCAGGTCTTGGTTCGTCAGCCGCCGCACATCGCCGATCGTGTCGAGCAGCTGGCCCACTCCACGGTGAGAAAGCGTCTCGCACTGCAGCGGGATCAGCACCTCATCCGAAGCAGTGAGTGCGTTGATCGTGAGCACTCCCAAGGAGGGTGAGCAGTCGATCAAGATGAACTCGTAGCTGTCCTTGACGTCTTCGAGCATGGATC
>JBJMHG010000118.1:0-4193 GCA_045807485.1 Actinomycetes bacterium | reverse complement strand
ACGTTGGATGGTGACCCGGTGTGTGTCCGCGAAGACGTCGGACGCCACAACGCCGTCGACAAGGTGGTCGGGTGGGCGCTTCAGCGCGAAGCGCTTCCGGCGTCGGGCTGGCTGCTTCAGGTGAGTGGCCGTGCGTCGTTCGAGCTCACCCAGAAGGCGGTCATGGCGGGAGTTCCAGTGCTCGCAGCGGTCTCCGCACCCTCGACGCTGGCCGTAGACCTGGCCCGGGAGTCGGGGCTGACCTTGGTCGGGTTCTCGCGCGGCGAGTCGTTCAACTGCTACTCGGCCGCTGAACGCATCACACAGGTTGCAGCTGTCGAATCGCGTTGAGTGCTACCTCGTTGAGCTGCGCCGTGCCGTTGTCGACGGCTTCGACCAGCTCGCGCCTCATACCAGGGGTCCAGAACGAAGAGATGTGGGCGGCCACCGCTGCGGACGCCTGATCCGGCGGTAGGTAGCTCTGGTTGGCTGCGATCTGGTTCGCCATTCGAACCAGGTCGGCCACGCTCATGCCGGTGCTCGCACACGTGCGGGGTCTTCGGCGTTGGCCGGTCGCAGCTGCACCGCGGTGACCTTGTACTCGGGGCAGTTCGTCGCCCAGTCTGAGTACTCCGTCGTCACGACGTTGGCACCGCTCTCGGGGTGATGGAAGGTCGTGTAGATGACGCCATGCGGGACGCGGTCGCTGATCTGGGCGCGCATGTGCGTCTCGCCCACCCGGCTGGTCATGGCCACCCAGTCGCCGTCCTTGATCCCGCGTTCGGCGGCGTCCGCCTCGTGGATCTCGAGGATGTCGGCGGGGTGCCATTCGACGTTGGCCGTGCGACGAGTCTGTGCGCCGACGTTGTACTGCGAGAGGATGCGGCCGGTCGTCAGGATCAGCGGGAACTTGCGGTTGGCCTTCTCATCGGTCGGCACGTAAGGCGTCTCAACGAAGTGACCCTTGCCGCGCACGAAGCCATCGACATGCATGATCGGCGTCCCGAGCGGTGCGGCGTCGTTGCACGGCCACTGCACGCTGCCGACTTCGTCGAGGTAGGCGAACGAGACACCGGCAAAGGTCGGCGTCACAAGCGCGATCTCGTCCATGATCTGCGCGGCGTTGTCGTAGTGCATTGGGTAACCCATGCCCTCCGCAATCTCGCAGGCGACCTGCCACTCGTGCTTGCCGGGTGTCGGCTCCATGACGGGGCGCACGCGGTTGATGCGGCGCTCGGCGTTGGTGAACGTGCCGTCCTTCTCGAGGAAGGACGTACCGGGCAGGAACACGTGTGCATACTTCGCGGTCTCGTTGAGGAAGAGGTCTTGCACGACGAGCACGTCCAAAGCGGACAACGCCGCCGTTACGTGCTTGGTGTTCGGGTCGGACTGCGCGACGTCCTCACCTTGCACGAAGAGGCCGCGGAACTCTCCTGCGACAGCCGAGTCGAACATGTTCGGGATGCGCAAGCCCGGGTCGGCACGCATCTCACGTCCCCACGTCTCCTCGAACAGGATGCGAACGGTGTCGTCGGAGACGTGGCGGTAGCCGCTGAACTCGTGCGGGAACGATCCCATGTCGCACGAGCCTTGAACGTTGTTCTGTCCACGCAGGGGGTTGACGCCAACACCGTCGCGACCAATGTTTCCGGTTGCCATTGCCAGGTTGGCCATTCCCATGACCATCGTCGAGCCCTGGCTGTGCTCGGTGACGCCAAGCCCGTAGTAGATCGCCGAGTTCGGACCCGCGGCATAGAGGCGAGCCGCGGCGCGAAGCTCGGACGCCGCGACGCCGGTGATGGGCTCCATCGCTTCGGGGCTGTTCTCAGGTCGAGCGATGAACTCTTCCCAGGCTGCAAACGAGTCGTCTTCGCAGCGCGCGTTCACGAACTCGCGGTCAACCAGCCCTTCAGTGACCACCACGTGCGCGATCGCATTGATCACCGCGACATTGGTTCCGGGCATGAGCTGTAGGTGATGCTCGGCTTCGATGTGCGGAGAGCGAACCAAGTCGATCCGACGAGGGTCGGCAACGATGAGCTTGGCACCCGCGCGAAGGCGCTGCTTCATGCGCGAAGCGAAAACCGGGTGACCGTCGGTGGGGTTGGCACCGATCACCATGATGACGTCTGCGTGCTCGACCGAACGGAAGTCTTGGGTACCCGCGGACGTGCCGAAGGTCTGCTTGAGGCCGTAACCCGTCGGCGAATGACACACCCGGGCGCACGTATCGACGTTGTTGTTACGGAAGGCGGCACGCACCATCTTCTGCACCACGAAGACCTCTTCGTTGGTGCACCGCGACGAGGTGATGCCGCCGATGGCGTCGACGCCGTACTGCTGCTGCACCGCCTTGAACTTGTCGACCGCGAAGGCGATCGCGTCGTCCCACGAGGCTTCGCGCCACGCATCGGAGGTCGACTCGCGCACCATCGGAACGGTGACCCGCTCGCTGTGCGTCGCATATCCCCAGGCGAAGCGACCCTTGACGCAGGAGTGTCCTTCGTTCGCGCCGCCCTCTTTGCTTGGCGTCATGCGGACCAGCTGGTCACCCTTCATCTCCGCGTCGAACGAGCATCCGACTCCGCAGTAGGCGCAGGTGGTTTTGACGGTACGAGTGGGCATGCCCAGCTCGATGATGCTCTTCTCCTGCAGGGCCGTCGTCGGACATGCCTGTACGCAGGCGCCACATGACACGCACTCGGATTCCATGAACGTCGTACCGGACGCCGAGATCGCCGACTCGAAGCCGCGTCCCTCGAGGGTCAAGGCCAGCGTGCCCTGGATCTCATCGCACGCACGCACGCATCGTGAACAGACGATGCATGCCTTCGGGTCGAAGTTGAAGTAAGGGTTGCTGGAGTCGACTGGCTGGTCGAAGTGGGTGTGGCGGTCGCGTCCGTATCGAACCTCTTGCAGCCCGACGGTGTCGGCCATGGCGTGCAGCTCACAGGCGCCTTCGACACAGGTGCCCTCTGGGTGATCGGACAGATATAGCTCGACCACACCCTGGCGCAGCTTGTCGACTCTGGGAGTGGTTGTGGCCACCTTCATGCCCGGTGCCACTGGGGTCGTGCAGGACGCCGGAGTGCCCGGGCGTCCTTCGATCTCGACCAGGCAGACGCGGCACGATCCGAACGACTTCAGTGTCTCAGTGGCGCAGAGCTTCGGAACATCGATGCCAGCCTCTGCGGCTGCCCGCATGATCGACGTGCCCTCGGGCACCGTGACGCTCACGCCGTCGATCTCGACCTCGACCGCGGCGACGCCGCCTACCGCTGGCGTTCCCATGTCGGACGACACGCGTCCAGCGGGTTCGTGAAGCAGGGTCATGACGAGACCTCCTGAGCCGTCAGACCGAAGTCTTCGGGGAATTTGGTGAGCGCGCTTCGAACGGGCATGGGCGTGAGCCCACCCATCGCACACAGTGACCCATCGGTCATCACGTCGCACAAGTCGAGCAGCACGCCGAGATTCTTCTGGCGGTCGTGGCCGGCAGTGATCTTGTCGATCACCTCGACACCTCGCGTGGAACCGACCCGGCAGGGCGTGCACTTTCCGCACGACTCTTCAGAGCAGAACTCCATGGCAAAGCGTGCCAGTTGGGCCATATCGACGGTGTCGTCGTGCACGACGATCCCCCCGTGACCCACCATCGCGCCGGCCGCAGCGAAGGTCTCGTATTCCATCGGGAGATCGAGCTGGTCGGCAGTGAGGTAGGCGCCGAGCGGGCCACCCACTTGCATGGCACGAATGGGGCGTCCGGACGCCGTACCGCCACCGAACTCTTCGACCAGCTCGCGCAGCGTCACGCCGAACCCGAGCTCGACCACGCCACCCTGCTTGATGTTGCCGGCGAGCTGGAAGACCTGCGTGCCGAGCGACCGGTCGAGTCCGCGTGACGCATACGCGTCTGCACCCTCGGCCAGCACAAACGGGACGCTTCCCAATGTGAGCACGTTGTTGACGACCGTCGGCTGTCCGAACAAACCCTCGAGTGCCGGCAGCGGAGGCTTTGCGCGCACCATGCCGCGCTTGCCTTCGAGGCTGTCGAGCATGGATGTCTCTTCGCCGCAGATGTAGGCGCCGGCGCCCATGCGTACGTGCACGTCAAAAGCACGCCCGCTGCCGAGTACATCTGCACCGAGCCAGCCGAACTCACGAGCTTGTTCGATCGCCGCGTTCAAGATGGAGCCAGCGTCGGGATACTCCGA
>JBJMHG010000117.1:0-6794 GCA_045807485.1 Actinomycetes bacterium | reverse complement strand
GAACCGATCACCGAGAGTTCGAGAGGATTTTTGCGGCTCTCCAAGACCCGCAGCAGCGTCCTCTGTTGGCACCCGTCTTAGTGAATCTGCTCGCCGCCCATGCCCGGGCTGAAGAGGCACACATCTACCCGGCTCTTCGTTCTGAAACGGGCTCCGGAGAGGCAGTTGCCCACAGCCAAGAGGAGCATGCGGAGGCCGATGAGCTTGCCGCAAAGCTGGCCGCGCTCCAGTTGGACGACCCTGAGTTCGACGAGATTCTGGGCAAGTTGGTCAAAGCGGTCGCACACCATCTGGAAGAGGAAGAAGAAACGGTGCTGCCGCAGCTAGACCAGCTTTCCGAACAGCGCCAGTCCGAACTCAGTCGGGCCTTCCTGGAACTACGCGCCGAGATTTTGTCGTCGACCGTTGATCTCACCAAAGCCGAATTGGTACAGCAGGCAGCGAACGAGGGCATCCGCGGCGCTGAATCTATGAGCAAAGCTCAACTTGAACGCGAAGTGCGCAGCTAGCCTCCAGATTGTTCGGGGCATCCAGCTGAAGAACAGCACAGCGATTTAGGCGCCGTTTCGCGGGTGAAGGTGGCGCATTTGAATCGGGAATCAGGTGGTGCGACTCACCCCGACGGGGCTTGTCCTCCGGGTCAAGATCGTCCATGTTTGACCGATAGCAACATGACTCATTCTTCGGGTTGAACCGTTGCTGGGCGCGGGCCACACCTAGCCGGAGGTCAGGCATGTCGCCATCTGACTCATACGAGCCAGTTGCGATACGTGGGCGTCAGGGGTGGACGCCGGACGCTCGGCTCCACGCTGCCTCGCAGCTACGCTCCCGACTCCAAGGCAAGGTCACGGTGCGAGATGTCGCCAAAGCTGGAGCCGAATACTTTCAGGAACTGCTCGACGCTCGCACGGTTTCAATCAGCATGCACGAAGACGAGCAGTACCGAGAACTTGTGAACGTCGGGTACCTCCCTCCTCCAGACAGCTGGTATCCAGCCGACAGCGTTTATCCGGACTCGTTGTTTCCACTAGCGACGCAAGACCTGCATGAATACGGGGGCTACTTCACCTCTGACCTCGATGACCCGAAGTACCAGGAATTCGTCGGCTCTAGACATGATCCTGAAGTGACCTCGATCATGGGTATCGCGATCGTTACCGCCGGCTCCTTGCGCGGTGAGGTGTTCCTGACTCGCGGCCGCGAGCAGAAAGCCTTCGACCGAGATGACTTGGGGCTAGCTCGCGACTTGGCAACAAGTTTCGGCGGAGCCATGCAAACCGCAGCGCGCAAGGCCAGCGCCAAAGCACGCAAACCAACTGGATGATCGTGCAGCTGTCAAACCGGTCCCGTTCTACCGAGGTGAGGCTCCGATTGGTGTTCCATCCGCTTGGTATGACCCGATGATCTGAGCCGACTTCGGTTCAGGGGATGTGGCAACTCGAGAGCCCAGGTCTTTGGCAAATTGCTGGAAGGCCTCAAGCTTCGGCAGCGGGTTAGAAAGATCATCGGTGTCCGCCGTCGAGACATGGACGAACGACACTCCATCCTCAAGGCAAACCACCTTGTACTCGAGGTCGCTCGGTCGCTCCTCTTGCAATTGTTGAAAGATTCCCTGAATTAAAGCGACGTGCTCGTCGTAGAACTCTGGTTGCACTTGATAGCTGACCACCACGTTTGAAATCACGACTAAGCATCCTCTAGATAGACAAAACCACTGGGGACGAGCTTTCGGCTTCTTTGACGCTAGAGCGGATGCTACGCGCTAACGGAGAACGGACTCCGGATCTATCGGTCGCCCGTCGATTCTCACCTCGAAGTGCAAGTGGGGTCCGGTGGTGTAGCCGGTCGCACCAATGTTGCCGATCCATTGGCCGACGTGAACGCGATCACCCTCGCTGACACGCAATGACGAGCAATGGGCGTACAGCGTGGCCACCGACTCTCCCGCAGTCTGACCGTGCCAGATAACGACGTAGTTTCCATATGCGACGTCGTATGTGGCGCGGACAACGGTTCCGGCGGCTGCGGCATGAATTGAACTGTCACCACCGGCGAAGTCGGTGCCGCTGTGCAACTTGTAGGTATGAAGGATGGGGTGCATTCTCATGCCAAATGGGCTTGTGATCGCACCATCATTCGGACGCGCCATCACCAGGGAAACGTGCGGCCCGCCTTCGAGACCAGCCAGCATCTGACCCAGCTCAGACGACGCGAACTGGCTGATCCACCAGGCCTCTTCAGTGCCCGCTTTCCCTTCACCAACGACGCGAAGAAAGACCTTTTTGGCCTGACGTTGAGCTCGCTCCGCAAGACGCTGGCTAGTCCGTGCCTGAGACAGCGCCTCTGAGCTCTCCTGCTGCCGAGCAAGGGCGTCCACCTGGGCCGACTCGAGAGTCGCAAGGTCGCCTTCGGCCTCAGACAAATCACTCGAAATCGATTCAGCCAGGCCAGTGAGCCGCGCGCCTTGTTGCAGATAGGAGTCTGGTGAGTCAGCGGCAGCGATCAGGGCGGCGGCGGTCGGATCGGTAGCGATGACGTTTCCCACCGGGCTCGCATTGATCAGGCGGACCGCCCGGTCAACCGCCACTGACGCATGCGCCTGGGACTTCAGCGCCACGCGAAGCGCCGTCTCGGTTTGTCGTTCCTCGCGCTTCGCGCGCCGGGCAACGCGGGCGGCCTCTTCAGCGGCAGCGGTTGCAGCACGGGCTTTGCTCGTGGCCGACTGAAGGCTGTCATGGAGGACGTCGATGCGGAAGTTTCCGCCGGTCGCGCTGCCAGAAGTGCTCGGCGTCTTCGGCGGTTCGTGGTTGGAATGTGTACTGGACGAGCCGGGTGAAGGAACGAAGCCCGGAAGCGGATGATCGATGGCCGGGCCCGGATCTTGGACGGGAACTCCTGGAGCCGAGGTACTCCCTCCACCATGGCTGGGCGGCTTCGATGGCTGCGGGCTGTCACTAGGCGGTGTGCTCGCGCTTCCCGTCGGCGAAGGATCCGTGCTGACCGAATCACTGGGCGACGGCTCAGGTGTGGGTGACTCGTCCGCCTGTGCCACCCCAGCCGAGTAGAGGACTATGACAAGCAGCAGGACTGCCTCAAGGCCGGCCGTCCAGCGCCGACGTCGCGCAGGGGCTGAACGCGTCACGCGGCCGTCGCGATGGCTTTGGGGCACAGTGCCAAGCTTCTCGACGCCAGCGATTTGGACGCGACCCTCAGGTGAACGATCGACGAACTTGCCGTGTCCGCTCAACGGTGCTCCTCATGTGCCCACCCCAACGAGAACTCCTGACGCGGGTTAACCTATCATTCCGATCGGAATAGGCGTCAATGCTAGCGGTCAAAGTTACTGGGCGGCGCGCACGGGCCGTCCGGGGCGAACGTCCGCGTGCAGTCGCCCGTCACGGACCACCATCTCGCCCGACACCATCACGTGGCTGATACCAGTGGACGTCAAGATTGGCTCGGAGTAGGTGGCCCGGTCGGCAACCACGGCTGGGTCGAAGACCACCAGGTCGGCGTCGGCGCCCACCTGCACGCGACCCTTTTTCCGCATGTCCGGGGCAACGTCCCGGAGAATCTCAGCCGGTACCAGCGTGGCCCGACGAATCGCCTCAGGGAGCTCGATGATCTGCAGCTCGCGGACGTACCACCGCAGTATTCGGCTGAACGTTCCAGCGGTTCGCGGATGAGTCAATGTTCCTGCAGCGATGGGCCAGGGAGCAGCGCTCTCAACTCCTGCAGTCGGAGGAACGAGCGGCATGGCGTCGGACGCGATCGCGGTGTCGTCCGCCAGGAATGCACGCATGAGGAACCCGAGATCCTCCGGGTCACTCTCATGAAGAAAGTCGACGACGACCAGGCCCCCAGGATCGACGCCGCGCAGCTCATCCAAACGTTCGCGGGACGCCAACCGCTCCCCCGTAGGGAGATATCGGATGTCGGAGGGCTCGAGGCCTTCGTGAACGAGCAGCTCTGGTGCGAGAAATGCTGCTCCGATGGCTGTGCAGCCGGCACCGTATGGATAGGCCTCCGTGGTGATGCGGAGGCCTTGGTCATTGCCGCGTCCGATGAGCTCGTGAACTGCATCCACCTGCCGGAGCGAGGTGCTGTTGACGTGGCAGACGTGCATATGGGCACCCGTCGACATGGCAGCAGTCACGACCTCAGACGCTCCGAAGTAGCCACTGTCCGGTCGAGAGAGCTCACGCACGTGGGTGAACGTTGCGGTGTCAGCATCGGCCGCTAGGGCCGCCACTGCCAAGTACTCCTGCGCCGAAGCCTCCTGGCAGTAGCCGAGCAGCACACCGATACCAATCGCGCCTGACGCCAGCTCTCGCTGGATTCCGTCCAGCAAGACCGAGGACTCCGACGCGGTGAGCGAGCGATGCCACTGAGGCTCATTGATGAAGTCCATGAACGGGTCTTCTGCGGCCCGAACGTCCAGGCCGCAGGCAGCCATGCGGATCACTCCCCAAGAGGCAGAGAAACCAAAGTGGTTGGGGCTGCCCTCCTCACCCGCACGGCGATACGCATCCTCGACGTCGATCTCACCGCCCTCTAGCTCGAGAGCGGTAGTGACGCCATCACAAACCTGCAGTGCACGCGATGGGAAGTCTCGGCAATGGCTGTGCAGGTCGATGAAGCCAGGTGCCAGCACTTGGCCGCTCACATCCAGATCTGTGCGACCACGCATCGCTTCGTCACCGCCGACGGCAACGGCCGCAATGGTCGAGGAGGAGACTGCTACGTCACACACCTCATCGAGACCCGTTTCAGGGTCAATGGTTCGTGCGCCGCGAAGCACTAAGTCGTACTCGATCACGTGCCGAGGGTAGACGCCTGATGGCCAACGACGATGAGACCTATGCCTGCAGAACTCCTGCGAATCGGGTCTGACGGAGTGATTCAACCAGGCGTGTCATCGGATTCCGGAGGATCAGCCAAACCACCACTGCCACCACCGCGCCAAGCGCCAGACCGGCAACCACATCTTGCGGATAGTGAGCGCCGACATACACCCGTGTCGCCGCCATGAGAAGAGCGAGCGCGCTGGTGACCACACCTAAACGCCAAGAGACCAACCACAAGCCCGCAGCCACGGCCCCTGCCATCGTTGCGTGATCGCTAGGAAACGAGGGATCAGCCGATGCACCCACCAACAAGAGAACATGTGGATGCGCGGCGTAGGGGCGCGCCTCTGCAACGTGCGAAATGATGGGCTGGTTGGCAGCGACCGCGACGAGCGTCGACAACGGCGCGGTGAGGGCGGCTGCCATTGTGCTGGCGGACTGACCCCGTGCGAACCACCAACCCGCCAGAAGGAGCAGCGCAAACAAGACGATGCCAAAGTTTGCAAATGCCGTAGCCGGGCCATGCAGCCACGGAGTGTCACGGGCCAGTTCATTCACTTCGCCAAAGAGCCCGTCCGTGGCCGGCAGCACACTTCCTCCTGAGGATTTGCGAGCCGTCAAAGTTTACGGCTGCCACATCGTGGTTTGCGCCACTCACTGATGCGAGCGACCGACACGCAACAATGACCCCGTGACTCGCTTCCGTCCGTCCGGTTGGCTCGACTGGACCTTTGAGGTTTTCTTGATCCTCAAAGGGCTCGATGGGTTACTCGAGATCGCAGGTGGCCTTGTACTACTGCTGACGCCCACCGAGACGCTTTCAAACTGGCTGAACAAGCTGACGGCCCCCGAACTTGCTGAAGATCCCCACGACTTCATCGCCAGCCATGTACTGACCGCAGGCGAGAGACTTCTGTCGGGATCGATGCTGTTCGCTGCCCTCTACCTGTTGTCTCACGGCGTCGTGAAACTCGTTCTGGTTGGCGCCGTGCTCAAGGACCGCATCTGGGCCTATCCCTGGATGATGGCGTTCCTGGCGCTCTTCATCGGCTACCAGACTTGGCTGCTCTTCTCCCACGCCACCCTGGGCCTTTGGGCCTTGACGGTCTTCGACTGCGCCATGTTGTGGCTGACGTGGCGCGAGTACGGCAAACACCGAGCGAGAAGCGCAACACTCGCACCCTGAGGTGGACTAACTAGTCATCTCGGGCGGCCCCAAATGCCAGCAGCGTGCAGGTTTCACCCGATCGGACGCCCGGACTTGGCGGCAAGTGACGCGATCCTTGAGCAGGTGGAGTCGGGTATTGAACTTCACTACTCGGGATACAAGGGGTTCAGATGATCAAGAACAAAAAGGTGATGGCACACGCTGCAGCTGCAGCTGCCGTGATCTCAGTTCTGGTGTCGGTGGTTGGCGCCGGTACCAAGTGGATGAACTAGCAGCGGGGGCCGACATGAATGACCTTAAGGCTCGGGCCGTCGTTGCCGTATTGGGGAGCGCGGCGACAGTCCTGACGCTGGCATCGGTCGTTGGCGCTGGCAAGAAGTGGGCGAACAACTAGCTCACGAGTCAAGATCGATCGCCTTTAGCAGAGGGTCCGACCCGTCGAGGAATCTCGCGGGCCGGACCCTCTCTTTAGGCGACGTGACGGTCCAACGGCGGCCGCCGGCTGAGCGAAATAGATCTCGAAGTTCTCAGACCTGATTGTCGAAATGGGTCTAGCGTCCGGGCATGCGTGCAATCAGTGCCTTTCGTCGGATCCTCACGCCAATTGCGGTACTGAGCTTCGTCTTGGCCGCCATAGCAATCCCGGCACTGTCGGCAGTTACGAGCACCAATACCGAAGGCAGCACAATCACACCAGCGACGGCGCTGCCTGCCGGCTTCACTGACGTGACCCTTTTCAACGTCGATCATCCGACGTCGGTCGCCTTTACGCCGGACGG
>JBJMHG010000116.1:0-8317 GCA_045807485.1 Actinomycetes bacterium | reverse complement strand
CACGAGCACGATATTGCTTGCGACATGGCACACGGGTTGGTGCCCGCTCCAACCGAGGGCAGACGGCTCATCGCGGTGTTCCTCTCGCCAGTCTCACTCGAGCTCGCCCACATGTCCGCCCACGTAGGCTTTGAGGTCACCATCGTCGACCCTGACGTTAAACGCGCTTTGACTGACGTAGTGATCGTCCCCGACATCGGTGCCGCCAAACCTGATGACCACACGGACGTCGTGGTCACTGACCATGACCGGCCCGAACTCGGCGATGTACTCTCCGATGCACTCCGCTCCACCACGCGCTGGATCGGTGTCATGGGAAGCCCGCGACACACCGCTCCGCACATCCAAGCGTTGAAAGACAACGGCTTCGACGATGAGGCGATCGCGCGCGTGCATCGGCCGATTGGGCTCGATATCGGTTCACATGCTCCTGGTGAGATTGCCATTGCCACCGTGGCTGGCCTCCTGGCCGATCGAAACGGGCGTAGTGGCGGGCAGTACGAAGACGTCGCGCGGCAAAGACCTCTCAACGATCGTTCTTGACACGAAGTGGGTGCGCGGGCCTGATCGCGGGCCGCGAGGTCCTGCCCTGACGGTTTGGAATGTGAGCGGACCGCCTGGCGATCAGCCCTCTGTCTTGATGCCCAACGCCCACCAGTGATCCCCCCCCCCCCCCCAGTTATCGGCTAGCGCTTCGGCCGAGTGCGTCGTACCGTCGACTCATACGAGAAGGGAGGTGGTCCCAGCTTGATAAGCCATAGGACACGTGAGGTGGCTGCCAGCTAGCCGCCGACTGACGGCCCACCGGTGCGCCATGAGGCGGCCGGCGAGTCCAAGGCAGTCACCCGACCCGCGGGCGCCGAGACATGTCCCTCGGTGAACCGGCAGCAATGCCGGGCCCGCGGGTTGTCCATCTCTAAAGCCAGCGTGTGGACGCCCGCCACACCTTGGTCTAGGACGGAGCGCATCGTGACATCCGATGATTTTTCCACCCAGATTCCCGTCACGCCTCCACCCGAAGAACGTCTCGCCGAGGCCATCGTCGAGCGCCCGGGACCGCCAGGTACGACACGTCTACGCCTTGTTGGCTGGCTTCTGCGGATTGGACGCCTAGACCGGACCGCGTATCGCGCGGTCGCGGGCACCTCGACGCCGGTGCTTGACGCGCCACTTCGTCGGCTCACCGTCGCGGCCAACTTTTCTCGATTGTGGCTGGCACTCGGCGCCGGACTCGCCCTTGTGGGCGGCAAGCGGGGTCGCCGCGCCGCTTTGACGGGAGTCGCTGCCATTGGGGCTACTTCTTTGCTGGTGAACCAGCCCATCAAGAGTGCCTATCGTCGAGCCCGTCCGGATCGGCAGCGCCTCGGCGTCCCCGAGCGTCGATGGGTTGTGATGCCGGATTCCACCTCTTTTCCCTCGGGGCACTCAGCTTCGGCTGCTGCCTTCACTCTCGCTGTCGGACGCCAGCTGCCGGCGGTCAACGTGCCCTTGCGCATCCTCGGTGGAGTCGTCGCCTTTTCGCGCGTCTACGTCGGCGTTCACTATCCCGGAGATGTCTTGGCGGGATGGACGTGTGGTGCCCTCATCGGTCAAGCCACGTCGACCTTGGCGGACCGCATCAGCTCTGGTAAGGGTGGCGCGCCTGGTACGCGTTGAGAGCACCACGCCGGCGCGGGTTTCGCCTCTGGGCCGCGGGGTAAACCGCGAGTGCGGGTGCGGAGGCCAGTGAGCTTCCCACATGAGTGACCTTGCCTCCGCATCCCGCCCACTCGACTTGACGCGCTCGACCGCGATGCATCGCACACGGCGCACCGTTGCCCACCTTTGCCTAACGCTCAGGCGTAACTCGCACACCTAACTCGTCGATGTGGTCCAAGAGGTCCTGAGGGTCGTTGTAGACCCGGAAGGTCTGAGCGGCTTCGAGCTCAGCTTGGCTATAGCCACCTGACAAGACTCCGATACCGAGCGCACCGGCACGCCGCGCTGCGAGCATGTCCCAGACACTGTCACCCACGATCAGCGCATCATGCGCATCTACTTCGAGCTCGGACATCGCAGCAAGAAACAGATGAGGGTCTGGCTTGGCGTACGGAACCTGGGCACCGTCGATTACGACCATGGAGTCAAGGTCGCGTCCGAGCAGCTTGAGCACTGGTTGTGCGTCCTCCGGTTGTCCGCTGGTAGCGATCGCCCAACGAATCTGCAGTTCGTCCAGTGCCTGCAGAAGGTCCGTGGCACCCGGCAACAACTTGATCGAAGCGATGCTTTCGGCGTAATACTGGCCGTGCAACGACTTGGCTGCGTCGATGATGTCCTTCGGCACTCCGCGACCGGCCTCGCGCAGGACGGCCTGCATCAAGAGCCCGCCGCTCATTCCAATACGCCGGTGGATGCGCCACACCGCAAGGGGGACGCCGACCTCGTCAAGGGCACGCTGCCATGCCATCACGTGCTGATAGACCGAGTCGACCAGAGTGCCGTCCAGGTCGAAGACGAAGGCAGGGTCATCTGGCACATCAGAAACGGAGCGAGGCATTCCGACCCAATACCCGCAATCTCCATTCCCACGCACACCGCTCACGATCTCGTGCAGTTCCGCGTCGCTGAATGCTCTAGAACAGCTCGCATGCTGCCGCACGGATAGAGCCTGCGCCCAATGGGTACTTGCGAGTCATGACAAAACCTGTGTTGGCCGTCCAGCCCAATACCGACGCCAGCGAGACGAGTTGGATCACGTCGGTTGACGGTCAAATGAGCTCAAGCGTTGGCTCGCTGAGCGAGGCGATGGACCGAGCGCGTCGCCAAAACTATGCGCTCGACGTCCCTGATGCCGCGTACGAACAAATGGTCGAACATGGCGTTGCCCCGAAGAACAAGCCGTACTCGTACCGGGAACTCCTACCCAGAAGCGGCGAGTAATCCCGTCTGTCGGATGGCGTGAAGCGGCGGAACCGCCGCTGCTCTAGGAAGTGTCCGATGCCCGACTTCCCTCTACCGGCAAAGCCCTACGTAGCTCTTCCCAGGGATCAGCCTCAAGTGCGTCGGACGCGAGCGCGACATCCTCTGCGATAGGCGTGCCACCCATCGCGGCCAGGCGTGCATCTTCCAACATGGGCCAGTGACTGAGCCCTAGCCGGGACATGGTCGCGTCGGCGACCGCACGAAGTCGTGCGGCGTCGGTCGGACGCCCTTCGGCGACCTTCAGGACTGCCACATGGCCAAGCAGGACGCCAGCGTCGACGAGACTTCCTTCAACGAGCGCTGCCTCGAGCGCCGTGACCAGATGGACACGCCCTCGCTCGATCCGGCCCTGGGCGATCTCAACCAGTGCCAGCATCGCGTACTGCTGACCGGCGAACGCGGGTAACCCCATGTCAGTCGCAATCGACACGCACCGTCGGCAGTGCTGCTCAGCGGCAGCGAAATCACCGTTGATGAGGTCCAGGTTCGCCAAGAAGGCGTGGGTATACGCACTGACCGCATCGAACCTCGTGCGTTCGGCGAGCACGATGGCCCGCTCGGCGGCTTCGCGAGCGCGTATTCCACCCTCCGATAGGGGCAAGGCAATCGCTCGAGTGTTGTACAACAAGGCTGCACATGCTGGATCTGTCGCAGTGACTTCCTCGAGGTCCAGGGCGTCTTGGACGGCTAACGCGCCGGGGATGTCGCCGAGGAGAAACCGCGCCCATGAGACTCCCGCGCGGAGCCTTGCGGCCGTGGCCTTGTCCGTCGGACTCTGCGGATCTCCACTCTGGGCCAGTGCGCGTTCGGCCCACTCTGCGAAGGTCTTCATGCCGCCAAAGCGATAAATCCAGTGGAAGACCCCCCACGCGAGCCGGGTGAAGTTCTGCCAGTCGTCCGCCTCGAGAAGCAGCTGGGCGGCCTGCCGCAGGTTGCGCGCCTCTACCAGCAGATCCGGCCAATTTCCTGGCGCCTTGCGATGAAGTACAGGGTCGCCGAGGCTGGCCGTCTCGAGTGCCCAGTCGAGAAACCGGGTAGTAACAGCAGCTGATTCGCCGCTGTTCGAGAGCTGCTCGGCGGCAAACTCTCGAACTGTCAGCAGCAATACAAACCGCGGCTGGCCATCTACTCGCTCGCGATCAGTGCGCAGCAGTCCGTTGTCCAGAAGCGCAGACAGATCTTCCACGACGTCAAGTACGGGCGCTCCGGCACACACGGACTCGATCGCATCGAGCGTGGCACCATCGGCAAAGACACTGAGCCTGGCAAGCAGAGTCTGTTGCGCGGGCGTGAGGAGTGCGCTGCTCCACTCGAGCGTTGCGCGCAACGTCCGTTGCCTGGCAGGTACGTCGCTGCCGGCGGACATTGAAACGCCGATGCCGCGCTCGAACCGCTCAAGCATTTGGCGTGGTTCTAGCATCTTGGTCCGAGCCGCAGCCAGCTCTATCGCGAGCGGGAGACCGTCGAGTCGGCGCACTATCCCAGCCACTGCAGAAGTGTTGTCAGCATCGAGGACGAAGTCAGGCCGCACCCGCCTGGCCCGCTCCGCGAACAAGGCAACCGCCGGGGAACGCAGCACCTCGTCTTCGTTCCGAGGCTTGATCCCGCCTTCGGCGTCGAGATCGGGAAGCGCGAGCGGTTCGACCATTAGCTGATGTTCGCCGCGAACTCGCAATGGCCGTCGGCTGGTCACCAACGCACACACACCCGGGCATGCCTCCAACAGCGCGGTCATGTCCGATCCGGCTTCGAACACCTGCTCGAAGTTGTCGAGAAGCAGCAGCACGCGGCGTCCGGAAAGGTGACGCGTTGCCACATCTAGCGGTGACTGAGCCGCCTCGACCGTGGCCCCGATGCTGTCCGCCACTCGGCGCATCACTTCTGAGGGATCGTTGACTCGCTCGAGGGGCACGAACGCCACGCCATCAGGAAAGGTTGAGCTGACCGATCCGCAGGCTTCGAGCGCCAACCGGCTCTTGCCAACGCCACCGGGACCGAGAAGCGTTAGGATGCGGCAACCTCCTTCCAAAAGGTCCCGAATCTCTGCCACCTCTGAGTCCCGACCGACGATCGGTGTGATCGGGACCGGTGGAGAAGACATCGGTCGACGGGGCGCGGCCTCCGATGCTGGTAGCCCCGCCTCGAAGCGCTCGGTGAGCAGCACCATGAGGTCGTCTTGAACGAGCCGTTCGAGCTCGGCGGCGGTCGAGAACTGGCGGTACGAGGTCTGGTCGTCCGACTCAATCCGCTGAAGCAACAGACCAAGTCGTTCGTGCCGCTCTGCTGCTGGACGCCGGACATACACCAACCGCGGGTGCTCTCCGGAGAGCCGGTACTCGTCTTCGAGGCCGGAGACGTCCTCGTCCGGGGCCACCCAGCCATAGGACTGCCAGTAGATGCCCAGGAACACATGGCTCTGCTCCAGGTAAGCGCGGTACAGGGCGCGGGGCGGGTACGGCCGGGCCCCCAGCTCGAACATCACAGGAGTGAGCCGAAGGGTTTCGACTGCACGCCGCACGGCGAGCCGTTCGTCCGCCAACTCGCCGAGCACCGAGGACACGAATACGCGCAAACGTTGGTCAGGTGTGCGTATCGGGATCTCCGGTGTCGCTGTCACGACGGCTCACCAATCTGGTAGGAGGCAATGGACGGAGCGTATTGCGGGTGTGTCTGGCTTGGGATTGATTGCGCCTAGAAACGGATGTACGCGCCGTCGGACGCCGAGCTCGCCCCGAACTCACAGCGCGTGACCAATTGCCCTACCCGCACCGCGCGACCGAGGCGACCGTTGAGGAAGGAGGTGAGGTCATGGAACCCGTTCTATGGCTGGTACTCGGACTCACCACGATCACCTGTGGCTTCCTCGCCTCAGGACGCCCTCGCGCCCTCCAGGTCGGCCGCACCGCTCTCGGTCTTCTCATGCTCGTGGGCGGCGCCGTAGTGAATGGGTACTACCTGGCGACCAGTGTCGACTACGGCGACTTCGCCGATCACTCAATGCTGTCGTTCGTCACCAACACCTGGCGATCGGTGGTTGCACCCCACCAAGGAGCTTTCATCGGCTTGCTGATCGTGTTCGAAGCCGTTGTCGGAGTGCTCGTGCTGATCGGTGGACGCGCTGCCGCTGTCGGAATGATCGGCATCCTCGGGTTTCACGTGGGTCTGATGTTCTTCGGCTGGGCGTTCTGGGTGTGGTCGGTTCCGATGCTTGTCGGCGTCACGCTCTTGTTGCGTGCGCAGCTGAGCGACCTGCGCCAGACGCGGCCAGCGGCGTCCTTCCCCGTTCCCCCCGGAGTGTCAGAGCGAACCGGCAGACTGTGACCATGTCACGACTTGACGACGCGGAGATGGTTCAGCCAGCTTCACGGGCAGCCCTTCGGAAATGGCTGACCAAGCATCACGCCACGTCGCCCGGTGTGTGGTTGGTGTCCTTCACCAAGGCGTCCGGGAAGCCACAACTGGCTTATGAAGACATCGTGCTCGAGCTGCTCTGCTTCGGCTGGGTCGACAGCCAGACTCGCAAGATCGACCACGAGCGTGGTGCGATCTACGTCGCACCGCGGAAGAAGGGCAGCACCTGGGCTGCCACCAACAAGGCACGAGTCAAGTCCTTGATTGCGGAAGGACTCATGCAGCCGGCTGGCCAAGCGGCCATCGATCGCGCCAAAAAGGACGGCTCATGGACGGTCCTCGACCCGGTCGAGGCGCTTGCGGTACCGGACGACCTGGCTCGGGCACTGCGTAAGAAACCGTCAGCCAAGAAGCGCTACGAAGCGCTGAGCAACAGCGCCAAGAAACAGGTGCTCTGGTCGGTGATCAGCGCCAAACGCGTTGAGACGAGGGCGGAAAGGATCCATCGATTCCTCGACGAAGACGCCTGATCCTTTTCGGCTTGGGGCCGAACATGAGACCTCGTCTTCGCGACCACGTCCACTCGCGGTCGGCGCCGCCGGCTACGGAGTTGTCTGGCTCGCCATGAAGGCGGCGAAGTCTTTCTCGTTCTGCTCCGCGTACAGCTCGCCGTACTCCACCAGGGCCCGGTCTACCCGGTCGTTGCTGCCTAGGTAGCTAGCGATCTCGACCGCGTCGCCGCCGCGCGCATGTGCGCGTGCCACGGCCATTCCGCACAGTGCTGCATAGCGCGGCAGCAGCGTCGGTGTGATTCGTTCCGGGTCGACGCCACCTTTCATGTCGCGCAGCTGTCGTACGTAATAGTGCCGTGACGGATCCAGAGGGCCGGTGGTCCAGCCGAGGAAGATGTCGCTCTGGGCCTGCATGAGTCGCTGTCCTTCGACGACGCGACGCCCGGAGTGACGGAAGGGGCTCTTGCGCAGGTAGGGCTCGAGGACGGACGGTCCAGCCTCTTTGGCTTGCAGAATCAGCAGGTCTTCTGAGTCGCGCCCTTCGAACAGCAGGATCCAACAACGGGTACCTACACTGCCGACGCCGACGACCTTTCGGGCGATGTCGATCATGTGGAACCGCTCGAGCAACACGCGACGGTCGTTGACCAAAGAGGCGTGGTAGTTCCTGAGCGCGGCGATCAGGTTCGCCGGAGCTGACTCTTCGGCGTCGATTCTCGTGACCAGCGGTGGATCCGGCCGGAACCGACGGGCGCCGTCCCCGGTGACCTCGGTCAGCTTGGCTGCCGCGTCCGATGAGGTCTTACGCCTCGCCTTAGCAAGGCCGGCCTCGAATCGTTTCTTTTCTTTCTTGCTCAGACTCTGCGCCGCGAACTGGTCGAGCAGTGCCTCATCGATCCGGTCGTACCAGACCGAGAGCGAGCTGACCTGCGCTAGCTCGTTGATCCGCTTCCGGTACTCCGCGACAACGGTCTGTGCGGCGTCCGCAATTGTCGAGGATGAAAAACCACGGTGTCGCCCGAGCACCACGAACGACGTCACTAGTCGCTTCAAGTCCCACTCGAACGGTCCGGGCAAGGTCTCGTCGAAGTCGTTCACGTCGAACAGCAGGGTCCGCTCCGGAGATGCGTAGACGCCCAAGTTCGACAGGTGCAGGTCGCCGCAGAGCTGGGCGTTGACCGACGTTCGGGGAGTCTGCGCCAAGTCGAACGACTGCATCGCGGCGAAACCGCGGAAGAACGCGAAGGGGGACGCCGACATGCGCTCGTACTTGAGCGGCAAGAGCTCAGCGTCGCGCCGCGAGTCGCTTTCATGGAGCAGCTCGACGGGGTCCGGTCGGGTCGGCACGACCAGGTGCTCGGCCAAGGCACCACGCGGAGTTTGCTGCCGCGCCGCACGTCCGGACTCGACTCGCTCGGATACGGAACGACGTCTACTCGGGATCGTGGCCACCCGAGCACTGTAGGGGAGCCGCACCGACGCCGGAGTCCCCC
>JBJMHG010000115.1:0-13979 GCA_045807485.1 Actinomycetes bacterium | reverse complement strand
TGAGACCGACCGACACGGTCGCGGCATTCCTCGGGGGGACGCGTCCGGTCACCGTTGTCCAGCCGCCGAGCGACAAGCAGCTCGACTTGTCTGTCGTGGTGCCGGTCGAAGACCTCTCTGCACTTGGCCAAGAAGCGACCTCGGTCGACAACGACTTCGACTTCTCACTCGACGACGACATCCCGCTGGCCGCCGCTCCGCCATCACTCTGGCCGCATGTCGAGTCGCGCATCGTCGATCTCATCGCCGAGCACCGCTCGACGATCGTCTTCGCCAACTCGCGCCGGCTGACTGAGCGACTCGCAGCTCGCCTCAACGAAGAAGCGGCCCGGCGCGCTGGGGCGTCCGAGCTGGTGGCGAATGCCGCTCCTGCTGAGGTCATGGCTCAGGCCGGAGCAACTTTGGCGCTGGCCGAGAACGCCCCCGAAATTGCGAGGGCACACCATGGCTCGGTCAGTCGTGAGCAGCGAGTGTTGATCGAGGACGAGCTGAAGCAAGGGACGTTGCCGGCTGTCGTCGCCACGAGCACCCTCGAGCTCGGCATCGACATGGGAGCGGTCGACCTCGTCGTCCAAGTCGAGAGCCCACCGTCGGTGGCGTCCGGCCTGCAGCGGATCGGACGCGCGGGACACCAAGTTGGCGAGGTGTCGCGCGGCGTCATCTTTCCCAAGCACCGCGGCGACCTGCTACCAACTGCTGTCGCTGTTGAGCGCATGCGAAAGGGCGAGATCGAGCGGCTCACGGTGCCACGCAACCCGCTCGACGTGCTCGCGCAACAAGTGGTCGCGATGGTGGCGATGGACGACTGGCCGGTCGACGAGCTGGCCGCACTCGTTCGCCGCGCCCACCCCTTCACCTCACTGCCCGACTCGGCCCTGCACGCGGTTCTCGACATGCTGGCCGGTCGCTACCCGTCCGACGCATTCGCCGAGCTGAAGCCGCGAGTGGTCTGGGACCGCGACGCCGGCACTCTTCAGGGGCGCCCCGGAGCGCAGCGGATTGCGGTCATCAACGCTGGGACGATTCCGGATCGAGGGCTATACGGCGTGTTCCTCGCCGGCGGTGATGGCCCGGGCCGCCGAGTCGGCGAACTCGACGAAGAGATGGTCTACGAGTCGCGGATCGGTGATGTCTTCGCGCTGGGCTCCACGTCGTGGCAGATCGTCGACATCACTCACGACCAGGTGCTCGTCATGCCAGCCCCCGGACGCTCCGGCAAGCTGCCGTTCTGGCACGGCGATGCCGAAGGACGCCCGGCCGAGTTCAGCCAAGCGATCGGCGCCACGATTCGCCGGCTTCGCGGTAGCACGCCCGCCGACGCCACCGCAGCACTCACCGAGCTCGGCCTCGATGCCAATGCGGCGTCCAACGCCCTCACCTACCTCCAAGAGCAGACCGAAGAGTGCGGTACCACTCCTGACGACCAGACCATCGTGGTCGAGAAGTTCCGCGACGAGATCGGCGACTGGCGGATCGTGATTCACTCTCTGTTCGGTGGCCGAGTGAACACCCCCTGGGCCATGGCGATCGCCGCGCGCCTTCGTGATCGCCTCGACATGGACGTCCAAGTCATGCCCTCCGACGACGGCATCGTGCTTCGACTGCCAGACCTGGGCAGCGACCCGGGCGCGGCGCCCGAGCTCTTGGAATACCTGCTCTTCGAGCCGGACGAGGTCGAGGGCCAGGTCACTGACGCAGTGTGGGGTTCGGCGTTGTTCGCCGCCCGGTTCCGCGAGTGCGCGGCGCGCGCACTACTGCTTCCCCGCAGGCGCCCAGATCGGCGCACTCCGCTGTGGCAGCAGCGGCAGCGCTCCGCGCAGCTGCTGGGGGTCGCGTCAGGGCACCCGACCTTCCCGATCGTCCTCGAGACCATGCGCGAGTGCCTGCAAGACGTCTTCGACGTTCCGGGGCTTCGTTCGTTGCAGTCGCGGCTGGCTACCGGCGGCGTCCGGGTGCTCGAAGTCGAGACTCCGCGCGCTTCGCCGTTCGCCCGATCACTGCTGTTCTCGTATGTCGGCGCCTTCCTCTACGAAGGTGATGCTCCGTTGGCCGAGCGCCGAGCCGCAGCACTCACCGTCGACACCGGCCTGTTGGCCGAACTGCTCGGTCAAGCCGAGCTCCGCGAGCTGCTCGACCCAGAGGCAATCACGACCGTCGAGCGACGCGTCTCGTGGCGCACCGAAGAGCGGAGGCTCAGGGACGCCGAGGCGGTCGCCGATGCACTCCGGGTGCTGGGTCCGCTCTCCGATTCCGACCTGCTCGAACGAGGCGCTGAACCGGCGTTCATGACCGAGCTCGAAGCCTCGCGCCGTGCGCTGCAGCTGCGGGTCGCCGGAACCATGCGATGGGTCGCAGTCGAAGATCTCTCCCGGCTACGCGATGCACTCGGCATTCCGCTTCCTCCCGGGGTCTCTGGGGCATTCGCGCACTCCGTCCTCGACCCAGTCGGCGACCTGGTCGCGCGGTTTGCGCGAACGCATGGGCCGTTCACGACTCAGCAGTGCGCGACAACGCTGGGGCTCGGCCCGGCCGTCGTCCACGAGACGTTGGGCCGGCTGGCGTCCAAGGGACAGGTTGTCGCGGGTGCATTCCGACCCGGAGGAACCGGGCCGGAATGGTGCGACGCCGACGTTCTGCGTCAGATCAGACGGGCCAGCTTGGCGCTGGCACAGCAGTCCATCGAACCTGTCGTGGCCGAGCGTATGGCGACCTTTCTGCCTGGATGGCAGCGCATCACATCAGCATCCAAAACATCGGCGCTGTCGTCGACGGCGGGTGTCGATGCGGTCTACCAAGTCGTTGATCAGCTCGCTGGCGCTCTGGCCCCGGCATCGGAGTGGGAACGCAGCATCCTCCCGGCGCGCGTTCCCGGTTACCGCACCGAATGGCTCGACGAGCTGACCGCGTCCGGCGATGTGATCTGGTACGGCTCAGGCGCACTACCCTCCGATGACGGCTGGTTGGCGCTGCTTCCCGCCGACCAGGCAGCAGCGCTGCTTCCTGACCCACTGCCACTGGTCGATCCGACCGACGTGCACACGGCGCTGCTCAACCTTTTTCCAGAGGGCGCCGCGCTGCTGACTCGGGCGGTGTTCGAGTCGATATCCCAGCACCCGCGCGACGTCGTCGACACTGCATTGTGGGACCTCGTGTGGAGCGGCCACCTGAGCAACGACTCATTGGCAGCAGTGCGGCGGCGCAGCTCGGGAGTTCGTGGCTCAACTACGGCCAGGCCCCGTGCGGCGTCGCCACGACTTGCGCGGCGTCAGTCGCGTCGAGCCTCGCCACGACTCCCGGCCGACCAAGTGCCGGGCCGTTGGTACCTGATTCCGTCCGACCGTGAGAACCCCACCGTGCGCGGCCACGCCTCTGCCGAGGCGTTGCTGCTGCGCCATGGCGTCGTGACGCGTGGCGTCGCGGCGTCAGAGCGCGTGCCCGGCGGCTACGCCGCCCTCTACCGGGTGCTGGCCACGATGGAGGACGCCGGACACACCCGCCGCGGTTACTTCATCGAAGGACTCGGTGCCGCACAGTTCGGCACTGGTGCGGCGGTCGACGAGATCCGGCGCGATGCCCCCGAGGCGTCCTTCGTGCTCGCCGCGACCGACCCTGCGAGTCCTTATGGCGCCGCGCTGCCATGGCCAACCAGCCCCATCGGGCACCTACCAGGACGAAAAGCAGGCGCGACGGTCGTCCTCGATCAGCACGGTTTGACGTTCTTCATCGAGCGCGGCGGAAAGTCGATGCTCACCTGGACCGATCCGACCGATCCCCGTGCAATGGTCGCGGCGGCCTCACTGGTCAGTGCCGTGAAGTCTGGACGCCGCCCGCCGCTGCATCTGCAGAAGGTCGACGGGGTCGACGTGCATCAGTCGCCCTGGCGATCGACACTGACTGAAGCCGGCTTCTTGGTCACACCGAGGGGCCTACGACTCCGCGCTCGTTGACGGACGCAAAGCTGTCACGACGGGTACAGCTGGCTCCCCGCAATCACGCTGCGTCGCGCGAGGTCGGGGCCATAGGTCAGGTCGACTGCCGCGCTGCCATTGCCGTCGCTGTAGGTGATGACGATCGGGTATTTCTGGCCCGCCGTCAGGTTGACCGAGCCGGTGACCGAGCCATTCGCAGACTGCGCGTCGATCACCGTGGTGTTGCCGACCGTGACGGTCAACGTTTCGTCCCGATGCAAGGACGCCCAGAACTGTGTCTGACCGGAGAACTGAGCCTGCAGCTGGCCGGCCCACTTCACCGAGAAGTCATCCTTGGGCACTCCTGGCGCCGGTGCCGCTGGCCACGAGAAGTACGGCACGCGGTCAACGCGAGTCACGATGGGGTTGGTCAAGTCGGGGCTGCCGTAGTAGGTCGCACTGAGCCCAGTGCCGGTGCCGACGCTTCCGCCGGTCGGGCGGAAGAAGGCGAAGAAGCTGGCGGGAGTCTGTGGCGCATCGAAGACCCGGTTGGCGTTCGTTGAGCCGTCGTCCCAAGAGTCGAAGGTCCACGAAGTGCCGCCGACCGTTGCCGTTCCTGCGGTCACCGTCCGGGTGGTCCCCACGACTGAGTCGAAGGTGCCAGGTGTCGGTCTGCTGATGCCGTCAACCTGGATCGGAGTTCCGTTGGGTATTGCGCCCGTGCTGAACGTGGTCATGTGGGGAAGGACATCGCGCGTTGCGACCGCGGTGGCGCCGTCGCTATCGGTCACGGTGAGTCGGACTCGGTAGAAGATGTCGGGGTCGACTTCGATGGTGCGACTCAGCAGGACATCCATGGTCGATCCTGTCTGCGGGCCGGCGTACTCATGCAGATGGACGTTGTGGTGCAGCTCGACTTCCCAGCTCAGGGCAGAGCCCGGCAGCACGCCGTCTTCAGTGTCAGTACCAGAACCTGACAGGTGCAAGGTGTCTCCGGCTGAGAACATGTCACCGACAGCTGGAGTGTTGATAGTCGCTGTCGGAGCGGTGTTCGAGCCCACTATGAGAGTCGCAGCGCGGGAGTCTACGAACCCAACACTGTTCGAAACCTTCACCATGAAGGTCGAGCCTGAGTCAGGGCTGGACACACTGGGAAGCGAATACGTGCTCGAGGTCGCACCCGGAATCTGCACACCGTCGCGGTACCACTGGTAAGTGAGCGGTGGACTACCAGCGGCGAGCACCGAGAAACTGGTCGAAGATCCGATCGACGTGGTCACGTCACGAGGCTGAGAGTTGATGACGGGCGCGTCTGTGGTCGTCAGCGGGTCGATGCGGTACAAGGCGCCTGGTGTGGCGTCCGCTACCTGCCGCTCGGCGACCCAGATCGAACCGTTGCGCATCACGGCGATGTCGACCGGCGAGTGGAACCCGGTCGCAACGACATCGCCCAGCGCACCGGTATCGAGCTGAACCGACCGAATCCAGCCTTGGCAGAAGTCGCCGAACAGGTACTGCCCGGTGAGTGCCGGGAACGCCTGTGTCTTGGGACGGTAGACGTCACCGCCCATGACCGCACAGCCCGATACCCCAGTGGGCGAGCTGTGCGGATAGGCAAAAATCGGACTGACGAACCGCGAGTCGTTGGTGTAACCCTCGACTGTTGACCACCCGAAGTTCAGCCCCTTCGTGCCGCGGGGCAACACGTTGACCTCTTCGAACTGCGTAGAGCCCACGTCGCCTATGACGATGTCGCCGTTCCGGTTCAGCGTGAGCTTGAACGGATTACGAAAGCCCGACGCCCAGATCGCTTGCAGCCGACCCTGAAGCTGGCCAACGTAGGGGTTGCCGTTCGGGATCGTGCCGTCAGGGTTGTAGCGCAGGATCTTGCCGTTCAGGGTGTCCATGCTCTGGCCCTGACTCGATATGTACAGGTCACCAGTGCTGACGTAGAGCTTGCCGTCGCTGCCGAACTCCATGTCACCGCCGTAGTGACTGTTCGCGAAGTTGCCGTTGACATCGGTGAGCGGATCCAGGTGAACCAAGATCTGTTCACTGGTCGGATCGATGGTGTTGCCGCTGATCGTCCAGCGACTGACGACGTTGTGTCGCTCGGGATAGCCAGCCATTGGTTCGTGGGTGTAGAGCAGGTAGACGTACTGCACCGCTGCATTGTTGAAGCCGGGCGGGAATGCGATGCTCAGCAGCCCCGCGGACGCGTTGTGCTCGACGATCACACTCGGGTCGATCTGCAGAGCCGGCGTTTTGAGCAGCTTGCCGCCTTTGACGATGCGCACCTTTCCCGCCTGCTGCAGCAGGAAGAGTCGTCCATCTGGCGCTAGCCGCAATGCTTCAGGCTCACGAATCCCGTCAGCCACCAAAGAGATCTGAGAACCCGTTGAGGCAACGGGCGTCGCGGACGCCGAGGGTGCTGAGGGTGCGATGAGCGCCAGCGTCGACACGGCGACAGATCCGACGAGCAGCAAAGTCCCACGAAGTGGGCGATACCCCCGAAGCTCCATGACCGGCGAGCCTAAGCGGTGGCGATGGGCCTAACCGGGGCTTTCGCAGATTCAGCCTGAATGACCGACGATCTAGGGTTCGCTGATCGGTTGGTGCGGGGCGACCGCCAACGAGATAAGGCCCGCAATGGTGGTGTCAGACAGCGGCTGGGACACCGGGGGTCGTACGTGAGTCGCCATCTTCTGGACGCCGGCCGTCGCGTCCGGGAACATCGCGCCCACGCGCTGCGCCGTCGGAAGTGACGGTGGCTGCTAGCTCAGCCAGCGCGATGTCGTCGCCGACATTGCGAAGTACCTGTGACAGGGGTACCTCGAGCGCTCCGCAGATCGACGCGAGCAGCTCGCTACTGGCCTCCTTCTGTCCGCGCTCGATCTCTGAGAGGTACCCAAGGGAAACTCGCGCCGAGGCAGAGACCTGACGGAGCGTACGACCTTGCTGCTGCCGCTGGCGGCGCAGCTCGTCGCCGAGGTGCTGTCGCAGCACGATCATCGGCGCTCCCTTCCGGTAGCAGTCGAAGTGGCGGTCTCGGGGTCGGTTGTCGGAGTCGGATATCGGGGGCGGTCGTCGGATAGGAGCAGAGACGGTGATCTCGGCGTCCAAACAGTGTAACCGTGGGCACCCCCGACGGCTTCCCGTGTCGTGTCGTTCCGCCGAAGGCGGACAGACCGCAGAGCGCCAGAGGCGGACAGACGGCACAGCGCCAAAGGCGGACAGACGCCTAGCGCTCGATCCAGTCCCACACCAGACCCAGGGCCGCCTCGGTGGTAGCGCGGCGGATCTGATCACGACGCGCCTCGTCTCCCGTTCCCTGCTTCGGGATCGGGCATGTGATCACCCTGCCCTCTGAGGCGCTCGCCACAGCCACATAGACCTCGCCGACCTGATGGCCGTCCTGCGGTTCAGGCCCGGCGACCCCGGTGGTGGCGAGCCCCAGGTCGGCAGTCCAGCGATCACGGACGCCGTGCGCCATGGCTAGTGCAACATCAGGATCAACAGGGCCCCGAGCTTCGAGCAGTCGATCGTCGACGCCGAGCTGGGATGTCTTGGTGTCGGTGGCATAGACCACGGAGCCACCCCGAAGAACGGCGCTGGCGCCAGGCACTGCCGTGAGTGCTGCCATGACCATGCCGCCGGTCAGGGACTCGGCGACCGCAAGCGTCTGCCCCAGCTGACGCATCCGTGCCACTACCGCGTCGGCCCCTTGAGCTTCGGCCGGCGTCACGCGGACGCTCCTCGCGAATGCTCGGCGTCGCGTCGCAAGGCAAGTGCGCGCAGGCAGTAGTCGAATCCGGTCACAACCGTCACGACGACCGCTGCTGCCATGATCCACACCGCCACGTCGTCGGCGCCGCTCGCAAGCGGCAACAAGTACAAGGTGATCGCGATGATCTGAAGCGCCGTCTTGACCTTGCCGCCACGGCTCGCGGCGATCACGCCGTGCCGGATGACTGAGAATCGCAGCAACGTGACGACGACCTCGCGCGTCACGATCACCACCGTGACCCACCAAGGCAAGAGGTCGAACCATGACAGGATTACGAGTGCGGATCCGGTCAGCACCTTGTCGGCGATCGGGTCGACGATCTTGCCGAATGAAGTCACCCGGTTGGTGCGACGGGCCAGCTCGCCGTCGACCAGATCGGTGATTGCCGCCGCGAGGAAGACCACAGCTGCCCAGGTCTGCCAGGCGTCCGATCCACGGTCGAAGCCAACCCAGGCGATCACCACGAACACGGGCACCATCACCAGGCGGCCCACCGTCAAGGCGTTCGGAAGGTTCCACGACGAAGGGGTCGGCCCAGGGGATTTGTCAGGGCCGTCGTTCACGGGGCCGTCGTTCACGGGGCCGTCGTTCATGGCGCCGGCATTCATCGCGCCACCAGGTCGACCCCGTCGGTGCCCACCACCTCGGCCCGAACCCACGCTCCGATCGCGGCGTCCGAGCCGGTCAGCCGCACCAGGCCGTCGACCTCTGGGCCCTGGTGTGCGGCCCGGCCGAGAGCCGCACCCGGCTCGACTTCTTCCACCAGCACCTCGACGGTTTCGCCCACCCGCTCCGCGGCCCGCTCAGCCGTAAGCGCCTCAACGAGCTGGACCACGTGCTGCAGCCGACGCTCCACCTCGTCGTCTGAGACGTGGTCGGGCAGGGACGCCGCCTCTGTTTCGTCTTCATCGGAGTACCCGAAAACGCCGACAACATCCAGCCGCGCGTCGACGAGGAACTGTGTCAGCACGTCGAGGTCAGCTTCAGTCTCACCAGGGAAGCCCACGATCACATTCGACCGGATACCAGCGTTCGGTTCGACCGCGCGAATCGACTCAATCAACGCGAGGAACTGTTCGGCGTCGCCGAAACGCCGCATGCGCCTCAGGAGTGGACCGCTGGCGTGTTGGAACGAGAGATCGAAGTACGGTGCGACGCCCGGTGTGGACGCCATCGCCTGCACGAGACCTGGTCGCATCTCTGCGGGCTGCAGGTAGCTGACTCTGACGCGGTCGATGCCGTCGATCGCGGCAAGCTTGGGCAACAACGTTTCAAGAGCGCGCAGATCTCCGAGATCTTTGCCGTAGGACGTGGAGTTCTCACTGACCAAGAACAGTTCGCGCACACCGCGCGCTGCGAGCCAGCCCGCCTCGTCGATCAAGTGATCGGGGTGTCGTGACACGAACGACCCACGAAAGCGCGGGATCGCGCAGAACGCACACCGTCGGTCACACCCGGATGCGATCTTCACCGGCGCCATCGGTGCGCCACTCATCAGACGTCGTGGCGTGCGCGGACCGGACGCCGGACCGGGTCGATGGTCTCGTTCTGAGCGTTCGGCCGGGGCCAACGGAAGCAGCAAGCGGCGGTCTTGCGGCGTTGGTGCCGCGGGACGTTCGCCAGCCAACACTTGTTGTACTCGCTCGGCGATGTTCGGGTAGTCGTCGAAGCCGAGGACGGCGTCAACCTCGGTGAGCTCACCGGCCAGCTCGGTGCCGTAGCGCTCGGCCAGGCAGCCCACCGCGATGACCGCCTGGGGCCCGTCCGAGCCCTTCAGATCGGCCGCAGCCAGCATGGTGTCAATCGAGTCTTTCTTGGCTGAAGCCACAAACCCGCAGGTGTTGACGACCACGGCGTCCGCCTGAGCCGGCTCGTCGACCAAGATCAAACCCGCTTCGGCGAAGCGCGCAGCCAGCTCTTCTGAGTCGACCTCGTTACGGGCACAGCCCAAGGTCACCAACGACACCCTGGGTGTCACGTCAGCCCGCAGCTCCGTCCGGATCCTTGGGGGTGAAGTTCACTTTCACTGGTCCGCACGTTGCACCGGGACTGCCTACGTCTTGACCGTTCACCGTCAACTCGATCGAAGATGCACACCCGGACAACACACTGATTTTCTTGTCGTCGCGGAACGTCTTGGACTGTCCGTTGCTGATGTCACCTTCGTAGATGACCGAACCGTCTGAGCGCGTGACACTCACCCAGCTCAGTTCGCCGGGAAGCGCGTTCATGCGTACAACGACCTGTTGCTGATCGGCCTGCGCTACTTCGTTCTGGTCTTGACTGGGTTCTGCTGACGGTGTGTCAGTGGGAGTCGGTTCGGGTGAGGCGACGGTGGTCGGTTCACGCGTCGGGTCGTCCGACGAGCGCGTGACCTGTACGACGACGAGGCCAACGGCGATGACAAGTGCCACCGCCATGATCGCGCTCCAGTTGACCCCGCGCCGGATGCGGACCGGCTTGGAGGTCTCAGAATCGAAGACTTCGGTGGCCGTTGGGGGCGGGGTGCCGTACTGGCGCTCGAACTCGGCCACCCAGGGGGCGGGATCGGCTCCGACCGCTGACCCGATCGAGCGGAGATGGCCTTTGGCGTAGACGTTGCCGCCGCAGTGCGTGAAGTCGTCGCGCTCGATCTCTTCGATCACTGTCTTGCGGATTCGGGTGCGCTCACTGACATCGGCTATCGAGAGTCCGGACGCCTGACGCGCTTCGCTGACCGAGCTGCCGATCGACGTTGGGGTCGGTTCGGGTGACTCGTGTGACTCGGTGGTCATCGGTGACCCTCCCCTCGTCGCGCGGCGGTGCACCAGCCGTCTGAGTGTGTTGAAGCAACACTCGCCAGCGACGGCGACCACTTCAGTTGAACGTGAACGTGCTCAGTCTAGGCGCCCGAACCGGACACTACAAAGGCGACGAATTTCTCCGGCCCTCAACGGCCTCTGTCACGGTGGTTCGATCAAAGTGACAAGCGTCACGCCACGGTCCGAGCCGACTTACGCGCCTCGCAGCGTGGCGATCACGGCGGGGAGTTCGTCTGGTTTCACGAGCACGTCGCGCGCCTTCGAACCCTCGGACGGTCCGACGATCCCGCGGCTTTCCATCAGGTCCATGAGTCGCCCGGCCTTCGCGAAACCGACCCGCAGCTTGCGCTGCAGCATCGACGTCGAACCGAACTGAGTATCGACAACGAGCTCAACAGCTTGCAGCAACAGATCGAGGTCGTCGCCGATGTCCTCGTCGATTTCTTTGCGCACCGGGGTCACCGTGATGTCCTCGCGGTACACGGGTTGCAGCTGAGACTTCACGTGCGCCACCACAGCGGCGACCTCTTGCTCAGTCACCCACGATCCCTGCACCCGCATCGGTTTGCTGGCGCCCATCGGTAAGAACAGGGCGTCACCTTGACCGACCAACTTCTCAGCTCCGGGTTGGTCGAGGATCACGCGACTGTCGGCAAGCGACGACGTGGCGAACGCAAGACGACTCGGCACGTTCGCTTTGATGAGTCCGGTGACGACGTCGACACTCGGCCGTTGGGTGGCGAGCACGAGGTGAATGCCAGCCGCGCGTGCCAGCTGCGTGATGCGAACGATCGAGTCTTCGACGTCACGTGGCGCAACCATCATCAAGTCTGCGAGCTCGTCGACAACCACCAAGAGATATGGATACGGCGCAAGTTTGCGTTCACTGCCCGCCGGCGGTTTCACCTTGCCCGCACGCACTGCGTTGTTGAAGTCATCGACATGGCGGAAGCCATAAGCGGCGAGGTCGTCGTAACGCATCTCCATCTCACGCACCACCCACTGCAATGCATCTGCAGCCTTCTTCGGGTTAGTGATGATGGGAGTGATGAGATGCGGAATGCCTTCGTAAGCCGTGAGCTCGACTCGCTTCGGGTCGACCAGCACCATGCGGACCTCGTCCGGCGTCGACCGCATGAGAACGCTGGTGATCAAGGCATTCATACAGCCGCTCTTGCCGGCTCCGGTGGCCCCGGCCACCAATACATGGGGCATTTTCGCCAGGTTGGCACAGACGTAGCCGCCCTCGACGTCCTTTCCCAGCCCCACAACCATCGGATGATGATCTCCACGGGCCGCTGACGACCTGAGGACGTCGCCGAGGCTGACCACCTCGCGGTCGGAGTTGGGAATTTCAATCCCGATCGCAGATTTACCTGGGATCGGCGACAAGATGCGCACGTCCGCGCTCGCGACGGCGTACGCGATGTTCTTGCTCAGGGCCGTGACCCGCTCCACTTTGATAGCGGGGCCGAGCTCGACTTCGTACCGAGTGACCGTCGGACCGCGCATGAACCCAGTTACCTGGGCATCAATACCGAACTGGTCGAGCACCTCCGTGAGCGATGACACCACCGCATCGTTCGCCTTACTGCGTTCCTTGTGCGGTGTCCCGGTGCGCAAGGTCGACGGATCAGGCAGCGCGTACGTGACATCCCCTCCGAGCAACAGCTGCTCGACACGCGACGGCATCTCATTCGCAGGCGCTGTGGTGGTGGAAGTGCGCACAACGTCGTTCATCGCGGGCGGTTCGGAGTTGAGTGGAACCGATGGCACTGAAACTGGCGTCCCCTCCGTCGCTGCTTCGCTCGCATGAAGTGCTTCTGCTTCGTCAGCGGCAGCGCGCTCTTCGGCAAGAAGAGGAGTCTCGAACGCTTCTGGTCCAGTTGGAACAAGTGGCTCGTCGTCCCGGCGATTGCGGAACCATCCCCGCCGACGACGTCGCGGCGGCTCGGCGAGATCGTGGCGGTCGTCGGCGACCAAGTCGATGACATCTTCTTCGTCAACCGGTGGTCGCAGCAGCATCCGGTCACGCAGTTCGGCTAGTCGCTCTGGTACCTGGTGCACTGGTGTTGCCGTCAGCACAAGCACTCCGAAGCCGACCATCAACACCATGACGGGGACCGCTAACCACACAGTCAGGCCGGAGACCAGGGGTGCGGCGACCATGAAGCCGACGAAGCCGCCGCCTGAGCGCATCGCCGAAGCACCGTCGAACGGTTGCGGCGTACCCGCCAGAGCGTGTGCGATGCCGAGGACACCGCCGATGCAGGCAACCCACCCGATCACGATGCGGCCGGTCGGAGCATGACCGGCAGGGTGCCGCAGCACCCACCACGAGAGGCCAACCAGCAGGACCGGCACCGCCCAAGCGAGGCGACCTGCCGCTCCGATCACCACGGCGTCCGAGATCTCGTCGACCGATCCGGACAGCGACCACCACTGTGAGGCGGCAGCGACCAGAGCCAGAGCCAGAAGCAGCAGGCCGATTCCGTCGCGCCTTTGTTCCGGGTCGATCTCGCGTGCGCTGGTGCCGATGCGCCTGGCGAGGCCGCCAAGCAGGTGAGCGACGCCGACCCAGATGCCCCTGAGGGCGAGCCACAAGGCTCGCGCCACCTTCACCAACGGACTGGTCGTGGCGTTCCGCGAGCTCCGAGAGCGGGATGCACTGGACCGCGAAGAGCTCGAGCGAGATCGCGAGCTCGACGGGCGCGTCCGAGTCGCGCCCCGCGGGGAAGACGAGGCCATAGGGCGCAGGCTACCCACGGAAAACCCCAGAACGCCGCTGGCAGGTCGGTGTGTCGGCCCGTTTGGACCCACGCGTCTTTGCCCCGACAGAGGGTTAGACCTCGAGGACGACCGGAATGATCATCGGACGCCGCCGGTGGGTGTTGCTCACCCAGCGACCGACCGTCCTGCGCACGACTTGTTGGAGCTGGCGGGTGTCACCGACACCTTGGGCACCAGCATCCTCGAGCGCCTTCGTGATCTGTGGCAGCACCTCGTCGAACACCGAGTCGTCCTCGAGAAAGCCTCGCGCAGACACCGCCGGTCCACCGACCACCTTGCCGGTCGCTGAGTCGACGACCACGTGCACCGAGATGAAGCCTTCCGAGCCGAGGATGCGACGGTCTTTGAGGGACGCCTCGGTGATGTCGCCGACCGAGGAGCCGTCGACGTAGACATAGCCGCACGGCACAGCGCCCACGATCCGCGCATGACCGTCGACAAGGTCGACGACGATTCCGTCTTCTGCCATCACGACGTTGCGCGGCTCGACACCGGTGGCGATGGCGAGATCGGCGTTGGCGCGCAAGTGTCGGATCTCACCGTGCACCGGCATCACGTTTGTAGGACGCACCAAGTTGTAGAGGTACAGCAGCTCACCGGACGCCGCATGTCCCGACACGTGCACCATGGCGTTGCCCTTGTGCACAACCTTTGCGCCCCACCGCATCAACCCGTTGATGACGCGGTACACCG
>JBJMHG010000114.1:0-16390 GCA_045807485.1 Actinomycetes bacterium | reverse complement strand
GACAACCGTCGCGTAGGGATCGGAATCCAAAGTGAGCCAAGGGGCAGCGCGCTCAACGCGATCGCGGGGGTCGCGAATGTAGAGGATCTGTGAGTCGGAGTTGATTCGGTCCGACAACAGAATGTTCGTCTCTTGGAAGCGCCACGCGTACAGCAGTCGGTTGAAGAACGACCCGACCGGAACTCCCCCGTTGCCGGCATACGTGAACGATCGTTGACCATTCTCTTCAGTGTCGTCCGGATAGTCGAGCTCTCGAGGCTCGTCGGATGCAGGAGCCCCCACGATCGAGTAATCCGGAGTCTTCTCACCGAAGTAGATACGCGGTTGGCTGATGTCGAGAACGCCTTGTGGCGGAAGGTCGAACTCTGCAAAGTCCGGTTCGCCGTTGGCGTTGGCACGATTGCTGTAGGCGGCTACGAGCCCATAGCCATGTGTATACGTCAGGTGGTCATTGATCCAGTTGCGCTGTTCAGCCGGCACACCGCTCAGGTCTATCTCTCGGGGCGCTGCAATTACGTCGGCCTGACGGCCGTTGATCGTGTATCTGTCGACATCCAGTGGATCCTGGAAGGTGTAGAACCCTTTGACTTGCTGAAGCTGATCGAACGTCTGCGAAAGGCGGGCAGGATCCATCAGTCGCACATTCTCGAGTGTTCCTTTTGACTCCTGGAATGAACCGGCGTCAGGGGTCGAGACAGGGGTGTAATCCTCTTCCTCGATGGAGTCGAGAGCGAACGCTGCGCGAGTCGCGTCAATGTTCCGTTGGATGTACGGCGCTTCCTTGACGTCTTGAGTGGGCTTAACTGTCACCCCCTGCACAAAGGTCGGGTAGATCCATCCAATAGCCAGGGCGCTAAGAACGAGCAGCCCCAGGCTGAGTACGGCCAGACGCCAGGACTTGCGAAAGACGTTGACGAAGAACAGGGCAGCGCAAATGAGCGCGACCACGGTGAGGATTGTCTTCGCTGGAATAAGTGCGTTGACGTCGGTGTACCCAGCACCGGTGAAGAGCGAGTTCGGTGTGATTACGAGCTCGTAGCGATCGAGCCAGTAGGCCACGGCTTTGAGCAGTACGAACAGACCAATCAGGATCGACAGCTGAACCCGTGCTGCCCTCGTCGTGCGCTCCCCCGCCGACGCGGGGCTGATTCCTCCGTAGAGGTAGTGAATTGCGGCGGCCACAATGCCGCTCAGAATGACGAGAATCATCGCGGTGTCGACCAGGAACCGCCACCAAGGCAGCGAAAACACGTAGAAGGAGATGTCCATGTGGAACTGCGGATCGGTCTGATCGAAGGCCGTGCGGTTCATCCAAGCCAAGACGGTGCGCCACTCGGACATCGCCGCGACGCCGAAAAAGAAGCCGACAACGGCTCCGAACCCGATCAGCAGAATGCGCCGAAATGGGTCGAGAGCCAATCGGTAGCGATCAAGGCTCTGCTGTTCGAGCGAGATGGCGCGAAAGATCGGCCGAAACCGGTAGGCAAAGAAAGCATTGAGGACGATGGCGGCGAAAGCGATCGCGAAAAAGCCGACAAACATGGAGAGCCGCACCCACAACTGGGTGGAGTACACCGACGTGATGCCGACGCTCTTGTACCAGAGCCAGTCGGTGTAGTAGCTCGCGAAAAGCGTGAACGCAAAGAAGAGGACGACCAGGATTGCGATCGTGAGCAGAAGAGCTCCCCGGCGACGCGGTGATGGGCGTCGACTGGTCGCTGTCTGCGAGGCAGTCGGAGGTGGGGGCACGTCGAAACTCACGCGATCACCCTAACCGGACCCAGTCGACAGCGCGGACGTGCAGTGGGCGTGAAACGATGCGCGACGTGATTCCCCCTCACCTGGAGCAGACGGTTCGTGATCTCGATCGCCACGTTTCTGCCGCAGGGTGGGACCAGCCAACTCGGCTCTTTGCAGTCGCCGACACCAAGACGCTCCTGGAGCAAGAGCCGAGTTTGGCCACGCAGCTGGCCGGCGGTCCGGCCGAGCAGCCGCTGACGACCATTGAGCAAGACGGATTCCCACAGCACCAGGAGCTTGACGAGATGCTTAGGGTCATTGCCTGGCCTGAGTCAGTCATTGGCGCCGCCATCAGCACCGAACGCGTGATGGTGCCCCCAAGCGGTGCCGGGCGACAAAGTGAGCATGAAGTGCGCATCACCATGGGTGTGATGCGGGACGGAACCAGGTGCAGTGCACTGCGACTCAGAGCCCACGACTCCGACGATGCCGTAATCATCGGCGAAGATCTGGTGTCGGGGCTTGGCGATCTGCTGCTCTACACACTGACGCCCGAGAGCTAGTTCGTCGGGCACTCCGGTGCTGGCCCACTGCCGTCGAGCGCTGCCACGGCCTCGTCCAATGAACGCACTGCGATGACGTCGAGGCCGTCAGGAACGTGACCTGAGATGTCACCGCAGTTCGACCGAGGTGCCAGAAACGTGGTGACGCCGTCGGCGCGTGCCCCGTACATCTTCTGGACGATGCCGCCGATCGGACCGACCCGACCGTTCGGCGTGATGGTGCCGGTGCCAGCCAGATCACGGCCTCCGGTCAGCGAGCCGGCGGTCAGATTGTCGACAATGGCGAGGCTGAAAACCAGACCCGCACTAGGCCCACCCACGTCATCGAGTCTCAGATCGACCTTGACGGGGCTCCGGTACCCCAGGCCCAAAAGCACTCCGATGTAGGCCCTTTGCGGATCATCGGGGTTCTCGGTAGTGGTGAGCTGTTCGTTGAGCCGTTCATCGCCACGTTTGACGGCTACGTCGATCTGGTCCCCCGGCGCAACGTCACTCATGATCTGTTTCACATCGGGATAGTTGGCCACCGGCTCGCCGTTGATCGCAAGGACGGTGTCATCAGTCTGCAGCACACCATCTGCGGGTTTGTCCGGCAGCACTTGGCTGATGACGACGTCGTAGTGAACAGGTTCACCGACGTAGTTCAGGGCGGCGACAATTGCGTTCTGCTCGGACTCGGCCAGTTGCGCCGCTCCCTGCTGACGGAAGTCATCTCCGGAGTTGTCGCCTTCGAAGGCGTTCTGCGGGTAGAGGAAGTCGCGCGGAACCACATCATTCGACGGCTCGAGCCACGAGCGGAAAGCTTGCAAGAAGCTCAATCGGCTTCCTGGTGCACCGAGCTCATAGACAGTCGTTATCCCAAGAGTCCCGTCTGTCGGGAAGGTCTTCGCGCCGTCAATCGTGACGACGGGATTGCCCTGGTCTTCGCCTAATGCGTTGTACACGGGGCCAGGTGACAGGCGAACGTACGGAACCGGACGCGTCACGGCTACGAGCGCCACTGCCAGTAGCGCAACAAACGTCAAGAGGAGCGCGATGTTCCGCGCCCTGCGGGTGACCACTTAGGCCGAGCGTCGCTGCTCGGAGGGAGTTACGGCTTGCTTGTTGGACAGCTGGTCGACATCGTCACCGGACGCTGGCCCGATGGGAGTAGGGGGGGAAAGTGCCTCGGTGAAACGTCGGTGCGCTGCAAGCGTTTCATGTGGATCTGCTGGCCTGCGCGGTCGCGCGCTCCATGTCACCCAGGCGACGGCGAGCAGAGTCGCGGTGATGGGGATCAGCCACCACGCCATTGCTTGCACGTCTACTCCCGTAACGAAGATCCGTCGTGGACCACTCCACCACCATGCTACGGCAGTCCCACCCATTCCTCAGACCCGTCGATGAAGCTTTGGTGCTTCCAGATCGGCACCTGACCCTTGAGGTCGTCGATGAGCCGCCGCGCAGCAGCGAACGCCTCGCCGCGATGTGGGGCCGCGGCCCCCACCACGACGGCCAGATCGCCGATCTGCAGCGCCCCAGTGCGGTGATGCGCGGCTAGGCGGCACTCAGGGAAGTCCTGCTGCACGTCCCGCACGACCCGCTCCAGCTCACCCAGCGCCAATGGGTGTGCCGAGTACTCCAAAGCGTCGACGGCTCGCTCTTCGCCGCTCGGTCCGTCGTAGTCGCGCACTACCCCGAGGAACAGCACCACGCCGCCGGCTCCCGGATGACGGACCGCTGACAGCACAGCGTCGATCGACAGCGGCGTGTCGCTGATGGCGACTGGCTCCATGGGTCGAACCTAGCGGGATCCCAGGGTCCTGTTTACGCCGGCAGCGATCGCGGGACGCGCTCCAACTCTGTGACGGTTACCGTGACATGGTGAGCGACTTTCCGTTCGGGTTCGGGGCCCCAGGCCCTGACGACGAAGAACGCCCTGAGGGGTCCGAAGGCGCTGGCGGGAACACTCCAGCGCCAGGCGACGCCAACCCGTTCGCCGCAATGCTCGGCGGCTCCGGAATGAGTGGCGCTGATCTCGGTGCCGCCCTGCAACGATTCGGGCAGTTGCTCTCGTCATCGTCGGGACCAGTTCACTGGGAGCTCGCACATGACACCGCTCGACAAGTGGTAGCGGCGAAGGGCGACCGTTCCGTCAACTCGCTGGACCGCGCTGCGGTCACCGAAGCGGTTGACGTCGCAGAAGTATGGCTGGACGACGCGACGGCGCTTCCACGGACGTCTGCGACCGTCGAAGCGTGGAGTCGATCCGAATGGATCGAAGAGACACTGCCACGCTGGAAGGCGGTCATCACACCGCTTGCCGAACGCATGGCCGCGGCGAGTGCGGAGTCGCTGCCCGGCCAGCTACCCGAAGAGATGCGCGCAATGGCCGGCCCGATGCTCGGAATCGTCGGACAGATGTCTGGCGTGATGTTCGGCGGCCAGGTGGGGCAGGGTCTCGGAGCGCTGGCCGGTGAAGTCCTCACGTCCACAGATGTCGGCTTACAGCTCGCCCCTCCGGGCCGGATGGCGTTGATACCTAGCAACATCGCTGAGTTCGGCGCAGGCCTCGGCATTCCGGACGACCAGGTGCGAATCTTCCTCGCGCTGCGCGAATGCGCCCACACTCGACTCTTTGAGCACGCACCCTGGCTGACGACTCGGATCGGGGACGCGGTCACCGACTACGCGCGCGGCATCTCCGTTGACATGTCGGGTCTCGAACAAGCGATGGGGGGTGTTGATCCCAGCAACCCGGAGGCCCTGGCACAGCTCATGTCGTCCGGAGTGTTCGAGCCACCCAACACGCCAGAACAGCAGGCTGCGCTCGACCGACTCGAGCTGTTGCTCGCACTCGTCGAAGGATGGGTGGACGACGTCACATCAACAGCTGCTGATGGCCGACTCCCGGCAGGCGTAGCGCTGAACGAAAGCATGCGCCGGCGACGCGCCACCGGCGGTCCCGCCGAGCGGACCTTCGAGACGCTGGTAGGCCTGCAGCTACGACCCCGCCGACTTAGGGAAGCGTCGGCACTGTGGCGCACTCTCGCCGAAAGGACGAGCGTCACTGAGCGCGACAAGTATTGGGACCACCCAGACCTGCTTCCGGACGCTGATGCACTGGCCGACCCAGAAGCGTTCATGACCCGGTCGGGGAACACCGACTGGGACATCAGCTCACTCAACGACTCAGAAGCACCCGACGACAGCTCTGAAGGCGGTGGATCGCTGGCATGACCCTGTCGGAGTCGGCTCACACCATGCTGGACGACTGGGAGCCTTCCGATACGGATCAGGACCAGCTGCGCAAAGACTTCCTGCATCACCTCCGCACGGCAGAGGACGCGTGGTCGCGTCACTGTCTGCCGGACCATCTGACGGCGTCAGCCCTAGTTGTCGATCAGTCCCGCACAAAGGTGCTGCTTGCTCTGCATCGCAAGGTGGGCATCTGGCTGCAGTTCGGTGGGCACATCGAGCCCGACGACCGCACTGTCGCAGAGGCAGCCCTGCGCGAGGCTTTTGAGGAATCGGGCCTGCCGCACATCACCCTGGTCAGCAGCCGACCCTTGCGCCTCGATCGACACGCTGCCCCGTGCGGATCGGGGGCGCGCCATCACCTCGACATCCAGTTCTTGGCGCTGGCCAGCTCAGAAGTGCAGCCGCAAGCCAGCCCTGAGTCCGAGGCCGTGCGGTGGTTTCCGGTCAACGACTTACCGCAGCAGACCGACGATGCGTTACGCCACTTGGTGACCGCCGCCTGCGACGCGTGAAGGCTAACGTGCTGGCCAATCGTGCGCACTCAATCGGTCACGCCGGCGTTCTGGAGAGCCAGAGACCACCCATCAAGGAAACCCTTGGCGCGTTCGAGCTCGGGGTAGCTGTTCAGCAGTTCCCAGAACTCAGGACCATGGGACGGCTGCAACAGATGCGCCAGCTCGTGCAGCAGCACGTAGTCGACCACCCAGTCGGGCATGGCTTGCAGTCGGTCGGACAATCGGATGGATGCGTCGTCGATGGTGCACGACCCCCATCGGGAACGTTGGTTCGATACCCAACGAACGCTGCGAGGAACTGCCCGACCGTGAAGATAGCGCCGCGAGAGCCTCTGCGCCCGCGTCAAGAGCGCTGCGTCGGACGGCTTGCTGCGCCGCTCTTGCGCTTCAAGCTGCTTCAGCATGACGGCGACCCACTCAGCCTCTTCAGCGCGGGACATCCGCGCGGGAATGAGGACGATGGTCCGATTGCCCTCGCGATACGCCGAAACAGTCCGTCGCCGACGCTTGCTTCGTCGCACCTCGATCACCGGTTCAGGTTCCCGATCCGTTGCGGGCTGTGGAGCGAACTCGAGGGGCAACATGTCGCTGGACGCGGCGGTGGACGTCGTAGCAACTCCGAGGACGGGTTCGGGGACGGCGGTCACCGGCCCACCGTAAACCGGACCGATCCGAATCTTTTTTTCATCCACACCCTCGCGATCACATCCACGCAGGTCAGCCCCGAAGCAAGCGCATATTCCAGCGGATGTCCCCACGGTGTCCGGAGGTGATCCACAAGGACACGCCACGACGTCCCCAGGCTGTCCCCAGCCTGGTCCACAGGGCGACCCGGCCGGACGTTGACGCGAGTCCCCTTCCGGTTCTACGTTCTCCCGCGTCGAAGCCCCCGGGATAACGGGTGTTCCGTTCGCAAGGGGAAGGCGAGCGAAGCATCACGCGACCCGGGGGCTTCGTGGTTTACCGAAGCTCACCTGTGGATAACTTGTGGGTTATGGCTGCGGCCGGGCTTCCAGACCACTGGCAGGGCCTGTCGTAGAGTGCCAATCAGTTGGCCACGGCCTCCGTGGCCCCGGAGCGGAACAGCCGCCCCGCTGACGAGCAGGAGGACCTGATGGCCGAGAGTTACAGCGGTGACGCCTACTGCGTGAAGTGCAAAGAAAAGCGCGAGTTCACCGGCGAGGTGCACGAGACCAACGGCCGCCGTATGGCCAAAGGCATCTGCCCGGTGTGCGGCACCAAGCTGAACCGAATCCTTGGCAAGGCTTGACCCTCAGATCACCTTCGGTATTCCGTCGAGGCGCCCCCGGTCACAGACCGAGTGGGGCGCCTCGTGCGGTTCGGCCCCGTGGTCGCCTGTGAATCTGACTCCAGTCGTCGGACGCCGTGGCAGCCTGCAGCCCAACGTCGTCAGCCCACTGCGGGCTACGAAGAAAGGCAAGAAAGGCAACGACATTGCGCCCAATGCTCCGACCCGGCCTCACGCTTGCCTGGCGTTCCGACGACGCATTGCAGCTCGGCGTCGACGACCCCAACCCCGTGGTCCTGAACGGACTTCCGGCGCAGTGCCGCGCCGCCCTTGCACTTATGGACGGCACCAGCACCTGCGATGCGATTCTCGCGCGGCTCGCCTCCACGGGAACGACCGACGGCATCTGCGAACTGATCGATCGGCTCATGGCAGTGGGTGCCCTTGTCGATGGTGGCCGGTGGCCAGGTGGCGCCAACGTCGCGGTTGCTGCGCGCGACCAGCTTCTTCCAGACCTCATGGCGCGGGCACCTCGCGACCCTGACCGGTGGTGGGAGTCACTCGCCCGAACTCACGTAACTGTGGTGGGCGCCAGCAGGTTGGGCGCGATCATCGCGTGCGCCCTGAGCTCAGGTGGTGTCGGCCGCGTCACGGTGGACGACTCACGGCCGGTGACGGCTGCTGACGTCGCTTTGGGCGGCTTCCAACGTTCTGACGTGGGGCAACGCAGGTCTGAACTGCTCGCCTCGCGTGCAGACCTTCGGACGATGAAGTCCTCCGCTGAGGCGAAGCGTCAGATCTGGGTGATCACCGACGCGGTCGACATCGATGCGAAGGCTCGATCGCTCACGGCGCAGCATTCCCCTTTCCTGATCGCTTCCTGTCGCGAGCGGGTTGGTTGGGTCGGGCCTCTGGTCGTACCTGGCGTCACCGCATGCCATTTCTGCGTTCAGCTGCACCGCCGCGACCACGACCCGGCGTGGCCGCAGGTGTGGCGCCAACGCACCTGGGACGCAACACCAGTGGCCCTGGCAAGCGCGGCGGCCGTCACGGCGCACATCGCGGCTTCACACGTCGTGGAATGGACGTGCGGTGCAGCGGTCCCCTCCATGCGTGGCGTGGTCGAAGTCGACTCCCAGTTGGGAATGGCCGGCTTCCATCCGACCCCACCGCACCCCGAGTGTGGCTGTGTGTGGGCGTCGCTCGCAGCGTCCTGATCACCCAGGTCGTCCCGTCGGCTATCCGCGGTTCGCCATATCACCGTCGTAGTCGACAATGCAGAGATGACCGACCTGCCGCGGCGAGCTGTGACGCGTACTGCCAAGCTCGCCACGCTTCCCCTCGGGCTTGCTGGACGCACGGCCCTCGGTGTTGGCAAGCGGGTCGGCGGACGGCCCAGCGAAGTCGTCATCGCTGAGGTTCAGCAGCGCACGGCCGAGCAGATGTTCCGAGTCCTTGGCGAGCTCAAGGGTGGCGCGATGAAGTTCGGCCAGGCGCTATCTGTGTTCGAAGCGGCGATCCCCGAAGAGCTCGCAGCCCCCTACCGGGCATCGCTGGCCCAACTGCAAGAAGCCGCCCCTGCTCTGCCCGCCGACCGAGTTCATGGCGTCCTCGCCGAGCAGATCGGACCACGATGGCGGCAGCGCTTCATCGAGTTCGACGACACCCCAGCTGCGGCCGCATCGATCGGCCAGGTGCATCGCGCGGTCTGGCGCGATGGGCGCGACGTTGCCGTCAAGATTCAGTACCCCGGGGCCGGTCAAGCGTTGAAGTCAGACCTGGCGCAGATCGGACGGATGATGCGGCTGGTGAGTCCCCTGTACCCGGGCCTTGACGTTGCGCCGCTGGTCGGCGAGCTGCAGCGGCGCATGCACGAGGAACTCGACTATCGCAGGGAGGCCCGGGCTCAGCGGGCATTCGGAAAAGCCTTGCGGGACGATCCAGATTTTGTGATCCCAGAGGTGATCTTCGCCTCCGACGAGGTGCTCGTCAGCGAGTGGATCGGCGGAACGCCAGTCCGCACGCTGATCGAGTCAGGCAGCCCCGAGGAACGTAACCGCACTGGCCTGCTCATGGCCCGCCTTCTCTTCAGCGGTCCGGCGCGGGCGCACCAGCTGCATGCAGACCCGCACCCGGGCAACTTCCGGTTGCTCCCTGACGATCGGCTCGCGATCCTCGATTTCGGTGCGGTGGATCGACTCCCCAAAGGGTTGCCACGCCCAATCGGCGCGCTCGCTCGCTGCGCCATCGACGGTGATGCAGACGGCGTCCTGCAAGGGTTGCGCCACGAAGGCTTTGTCAGACCCTCGGTGCGGATCGATGCCGAAGAGCTGTTGAGCTACCTCGTTCCCCTGCTCGAGCCACTGCGCCATGAAGAGTTTCACTTCCAGCGGGCGTGGATTCGCGCCGAGGCGATGAGGCTTGCCGACCTGCGCAAGGCCACCACGGGAATGAAGCTCAACCTGCCGCCGTCATACATGCTCATCCATCGGGTGGCGCTCGGGGTGATGGGAGTTCTGTGTCAGCTCGACGCCACAGCACCCTTCAGGGCCGAGGCGGAGCATTGGCTACCTGGCTTCAATGCTGACGAATGAAGAAGGGGAAGAACTCCTGGTTTGGAGTTCCTCCCCTTCTTCACGGTGAGGTCGTGCTCTTCAGGTGTCACATCAGGCTCGAGTGAGCCAGCGACGCCTGTAGAGCCGCCTCGCGAGCCACACAAGCAGCGCGCTCAGCGCGCCTGCGGGCTTTGCGTGCGGCGATCAGTCGTCGCGCACGTGCGATCTGTTCTACGTCGCGGACGACGTGCTCATGTCGAGCACGCGCCAGCTGCTCAGCGATAAACATGGTGTCTTTCTCCTTCAGACGATTGGTTGTCGTGGTCTCTGGCGTCACAGCGTTGGGCGGTAACGCCATCAGGCGACCTCGGACTTGCGTGGACGGCCACGGGGCCGCTTGCGCGGGACAACGACGCCCTGTTCGAAGAGCTCGCCTCCCCACACACCCCACGGCTCGGCCCGATCGAGGGCTCCAGCAAGGCACTCCACCTTCAACGGACAGCCACCGCAGAGCGCTTTCGCGTGCTCCACCCCGGCAGGCGTGTCAGCGAACCAAACCTCTGGGTCGCTGTCATGGCACGGGATGGACCAACGTGAAGCGGCTACCTCCGGTAGAGCCTCCGAATCCGGCAGAAGAGTGCCCGGAATCCCCGCGTCGAGCAGGTCCGAGATCGTCGGCATAACAGTCACGGCGGGTCACCTCCTAGGGGTCAGGCCTGGTATGGATTGGCCGGGTATGGATTGGCCGGGTGCGGATTCGTGGGTTTGGGCCAACGAAAAGGCCGCGGATCCGAGGTCTTCGGTTCCGCGGCCTGAGGTCAGCCCAGTGATCGTGATCTACTCGGGCGGACTCCAGGCAGGAGAACCAACGACGTCGAGGGCGCCGGCACGCGGGCGCACGCCAGCAGCGGACCCGAAGGTGGCCGCAGCTGACGGCGACACGCCACAGCGCGTCAACTCGTTCTTCATGTGCAGGCCTCCTCTCTGATCCAGCCGGGCACGACTACCTGAGGGCAGCCAGACATCGCGTCGGCGTCCCCGGAAGGGTAGGCGACTGAGCCGAACTTGCGCAACTGATTTATTCGGCGTGTTCGTTTCGAGTACTCGTCGAACCGGACGCCGCGGTGGCCACGGCGTGCGATTTCACCACATCGAGCAGGTCGTCTCCGTAGCGTTCAACTTTGGTGTTGCCGATTCCGGGGATGCTTAACAGCTGCGATGCGTCCAAGGGGTGCTCGACTGCGATGGCAGTGAGGGTCGCGTCGGTGAAGACGACGAATGCCGGAACGCTGGCGGCGTCTGCGGTGCTCTTGCGCCATTCGCGAAGCTTCTCGAAGAGCGCCAAGTCGACATCGACCCCGCATGTCGAGCAATACCTCAGCTTGCGCTCGCTCGGTGTTGTCAATGCCCGACCACATTGCCGGCAGCTGGCGGGCCCAACCGCATTGGAGCGTCCGCGAGGAGGCGCTGACACGGCAAACTCGGGGTGGAGCTCTGCCAGAAAGCGTGACGGCTCTCTGCGCCTTCGGTCGCCGACGTTTCTGGCTCGTGCGAAAGACAGCGTCACGTGCTCGCGGGCCCGGGTGATTCCCACGTACAGCAGGCGTCGTTCTTCGGCTACCTGTTGCGGGGTTGACGCGTAGGTGATCGGCACCATTCCATCGGTCAGCCCGACAAGGAACACCGCCTGCCACTCGAGACCTTTGGCCGCGTGCAGCGATGACAAGGTCACCGCATCTGCTGCAGGTGCGTGTGCTGCTGACGCGCGGGCCTGCAGCTCGTCGACGAGATCGACCAACGTCGCGCCAGCATTGGCGTCAGCCATCTGCTGCGCCAGCGCAACGAGCGCCGCCCAGGACTCCCAGCGGTTGCGTGCTTGGCTCGGTCCGGCAGGTGCAGACGGCTGGTAGCCGACGGCACCGAGAATCGCTGACACGCGGTGCGAGAGTGAGTCGGCTTCGTCGGCGGCGTCGTCGCTGCGGGCCGCCCCTCGCAAGAGGGCAATGGCCTCTTTCACCTCGGCACGGTCGAAGAATCGCTCGCCTCCCCGCACCGTGTAGGCGATGTCAGCATCCGCCAATGCCTCTTCGAAAGCCACGCTTTGTGCGTTGATGCGGTACAAGATGGCGATCTCGCGTCGCGGCACCCCTTGTCCGATCAGATCTTGGATGCGCGCTACCACGCCATCGACTTCGGCCGGCTCGTGAGGAGCCGCTTCCCATTTCGGCTCTGGGCCGGTCGGTTGCTGTGACACCAAGACCACCGACGGCGCTGCCGCGGCAGTCATGAGCCGGTTCGCTAGATGTACGACCTGGGGCGTCGATCGGTAGTTGCGCTCAAGGCGGATCACCGCGGCATTTGAGTACCGCTTCGGAAAGTCCAGCAGGTACTGAGACGACGCACCAGCAAAGCTGTAGATCATCTGATTCGGATCGCCGACGACCGTGAGGTCGTCTCGGTCGCCCAGCCACAAATCAAGCAGTCGTTGCTGGATCGGGCTCACGTCTTGGTACTCGTCGACCATCAGACAGCGGTACTGGTCGCGGACGGCCTGAGCCATCGTCGGGGCGTCGGCCAGCATGGCGGCACTCAGCAAGAGAACGTCTTCGAAGTCGATCAATGACCTGTCTCGCTTCACCGCCTCGTATCCCGCATAGATCCGGCTAACTACCGCAGGGTCGAGGTCGGCGACAGCAGCACGCCCTGCCCCGGTCGAACGCGACGGATACGCATCTGGAGTGACCTCGGTGACCTTTGCCCATTCGATCTCGGCAGCGAGATCGCGGATCGTGGTCGGGTCTGAGCGAACCCTCAGGCGTCGACATGCCTCAGCGATGAGCGGCGCTTTCGATGGCGCTACTGCTGGCGGCTGTCCACCGATCGCTTGCGGCCAGAAGTAGCGCAGCTGACGCAAGGCAGCGGCGTGGAAGGTGCGAGCCTGGACGCCGTCGACGCCAAGGCCCCGCAGGCGTCCCCGCAGCTCACCCGCGGCACGGGCGGTGAAGGTCAGTGCCAACACATGACGCGGATCGACCAGCCCGCCGAGGGACAGCGCGGCTATCCGATGAGTCAATGCGCGAGTTTTTCCGGAGCCGGCTCCGGCCAGGATGCACACGGGGCCGCGCGGAGCAACGGCTGCCTCGTGCTGTTCCGGATCAAGTGCGGCCAAGACCTCAGACAGCGTGGCGACACTCATTGAGGCATCCTGACACCTGTGACCGACATCCGGACGACCCCGGCCGCCTTCATCATGTACTCGACCAGTACCTGCGGCCCCTGCGCCAGGCTGAAGCAGCGGTTGAACGAGCTCGGTGTGCCTTTTTCGGAAGTCAACGTCGAGGACGACCCGGCGGCGGCCGATTGGGTGATGTCGGTCAACGAAGGTGACCGACTTGTGCCGACACTGCTCTTTGCGGACGGTTCATGGTTGACCAACCCTCCGGTCGAAGACGTAGTCGCCCACATGGAAGCCCTGGCCAACTGAGGTAGGACGCCCTGCGTCGCCGCGACGTTTCATCGCCACCCGGCTTGTTGATCTGGAAGGTCATCGCCGAACCATCGGTCGATCAGCCATCGAGAGATCGAGATTGGACCCGGAACCATCACTGATTCTGCGGCCACCTCTGCTCGCAGCTCATCACGGCTGAACCAACGCACCTCCGCCATCTCTTCACCGTCAGGTCGTGGCACAGGCGTCCCGGCCACGCGACCGGTTGCGCCGATCATCAGCGAAGAGGGGAATGGCCATGGCTGGGTGGCGGCAAGCTGTACGCCCATAACGTCGACCCCAGCCTCCTCTGCCACCTCACGCCGGACCGCCTGCTCCGCCGTCTCACCGGGTTCGACGAAGCCAGCCAGCGTCGAGTAGCGGCCTTCTGGCCACGTTGCCTGGTGGCCCAGCAGCGCACGATCTTCGCCGTCGGTGATCAGCATGATCACCGCAGGGTCGACTCGCGGGAAATGCGCGCTGCCGTCGGCAGGACAGCGCCTTTCTGCGCCAGCGGCGTCGACCTCGGTGCGGGCGCCGCATCGTGGGCAGTGCGTGTGTGTGGCGTGCCACTGCGCTAGGGCAACTGCATGACAGAGCCAATGGACATCGGCAGCGGCGGCAGTGCCACCCAGCTCGCGTAACCCGCGGTGTGTCGAGGTCGACCGTGGTGCATCGACGTGGCAAGCGAACACCGCATTACCGCCTTCGTCGATGCCGAGCAGGTAGTGCTCGCCGTCAGGTGCCGCGTCTGGTGCGAGCCAAAGCGGGTCACCCGTTGCCGGGTTCACCTCGATATCTGACCCGGCGACGACCAGCACCCTGTTGGTGCTCTTGGCCCACTGCTGTCGCAGCCACTGGGCGTCGCGTCGACGGTCCACAGCGCGATTGTGTTCGTGGGTGGCAAACGCCAATCGCCGGTCTTCGGGGTTCACGGTGGCGAGCCTAGATGCCATGACGGAAGGCCTCTCGATGCTAGGTCGCACGTAAGGCGGTAGCGGCTATCCACTGTTCAGTGAGCTGAGCACGATCGGGCAGCTCCGAAGGTCTTTGCAGCTCGCCGGTCGCCACGTAGTAGAACGTTGCGGCGACCTGGTCAACTGAGATGTTGTTCAGCTCAGCCCACGCGACGCGATACAACGCCAGCTGAAGCACATCGGCTGGGTGACTTCCGGTCTTCCAGTCAACGACCTCGAACAGTGAGCCTGGTGGCAGTGAACCGTCGTCACCTGCTTCATAGATCGCATCGATTCGCCCAGCAATGGACTCATTGCCCAGCAGCATCTGGAACGGGGCCTCGACGGCTAGCGGTTTGCGATCGGCGTAGGGACCAGCGAGAAAGGCCTCTTGCAGCTCCAAAAGGTCGTCACCCTCATCATCGAACTCGCCGCCGTCCAGGTCGAGCAAGGCCACCTGACCGAATCTCGACTCGACCCACTGATGGAAGCGCGTACCCCTGCGCGCCGCTTCGGCAGGAGGACGGGGCAGCGGACGTCGTAGAGACCGAAGCGCGCTGGAGGGGTCACGGAGCACCTTCACCGCAGACGTTGCGGACAGCAGATCCGGCACCACCTGGTTCGGTGCCTGTCGCTGCTTGTTCTCGAGCAGCAGCGCCTCGATGTCGCGATCCCAGTCTGCTATCGCGCGACGCTCAGCATCGGACAGGACCTCGTCATCGAAGGTGACGCCCTGGTCAACCGCTCTCACCAGCTCGGCAGCCCGCTTTCGCCGTGCGAGTGCCATCGCCTCTGTCGTCACTGGCCACGGGTACTCCCTGACTACCTCCAGCTCGGGGTTGCTCTCATCCTCGGCCGGGGCCGGGCACCAACTCACTACCTCGCCGAGTCCGTTTTGACACACCTCTAGGAGGGTCTCCAGATAGGGGCTGAGCGCTCGGGGCGACTGCTGGTTGGGCCCCCATCGATGACCTGTGACGACCAATCGTTGAGCAGCCCGGGTGAATGCGACGTAGGCCAGCCGGCGGTCTTCAGCCAGCTCGCGCACTGAGACGGCCTCTTTGAAGCTCTTGAACCCTTGGTTGCCGAGCCACGTGCTCACTGTGGGGAAGTCACCGGCATCGCCACGGAGCTGGTAGGGCAACGCTTGGGCGTTGGTGTGCGGGTTCGATCGCGAACGACCGTTGGGAAACACCCCTGTGACGACACCAGGTACGAAGACGGTCGACCATTCCAAGCCTTTGGCCTTGTGGACGGTGAGGAGCTGTACCCCTTGACCTCCGACTGGTGCGGCACCGTCGAGGGTTTCGTCATAGCGCTGGGCCAGGCGGAGGAAGGAGAGGAAAGGCCCGACGGTGACGCCGTCACCGGACGCCGCGAAGGCCCGGGCCTGCTCGAGCAACGCATCGAGGTGGTCGCGCGACCGCCCGTCGACCGCGAGCTCGATGTCGAGACCGAGCGTGGCGATGACCGTGGTGATGGCTGCATCAGGTGGCTGATCCAGCACGGGACGCAGTTGACGCAGCTCACGGGCCAGGTGCGCGAACCGCTCGCGTGCCTCGGCAGAGTAGGTGAGCGAGCCCGGGTCTTCGAGCGCCTCGCTCAGCGATATGCGCTCGGCCGGATCTGAACCAGCGACTGCTGATTGCAGCTGCTTGTCGAGGGTCATGGCGTCGGCTTCTGGGGCAGAGCCGTCACCGGTCGAAGGAGTCGCCAGTCGCCGCGCGCGGGTACCCAGAAGCGCGAGGTCAGCTGCTCCTATGCGCCATCGCGGACCCGACAACAACCGGACGAGCTGCGGATTGGCTGTGGGGTCGTAGAGGACTTCCAGGACCGATATGACCTCGACGACTTCTGGCACTTCGAGCAATCCCGCGATGTCGACGACGTCGACTGGGACCCGACGTTCTGCGAGTCCGGCAAGAACGGGCGCAAACGTCTTGGTCTCACGGCACAGCACGGCGATCTCGCGCGGTGAAGTGCCCGCGGCCACCTCGTGCGCCACCATGTCGCACACTGCCTCGACCTCGTCGGTGACGGTTCGATACATCCCGACAGCGACGGCGCCCGAACCCGCGAGGTCTT
>JBJMHG010000113.1:0-2884 GCA_045807485.1 Actinomycetes bacterium | reverse complement strand
CTACCAAGGCGATCCCCATACTGGCGAAGCGATCGAGAGCGACAAGCATGAGCATCACCTCTGGAACGTGAGTCAAGTTCGGGCCCTGGTGGGCGAGCGACACGAGCCCGTGACGTTCTTCTGCGGCGGCTCTCGCAACTTCTCGAGGTTCATCGATCTGTTCGACGGGGTCTTCGTTCTCGATGTCGATCTCGACACCTTGCACCGGCGGCTCGACCAGCGACCGCAAGATGAGTGGGGCTCGAAGCCGTCTGAGCGCGATCTCATCGTCCGACTGCACCGGACCAAGGAAGACATCCCCAGGGTCGGCGTTGTTATCGACGCGACGCCACCGCTCGCAGAGGTCGTCGACGAGATCCTTCGCCGAACGGGGCTGGTCGACAACGGCGGCAACGGATCCGCGTAGCCCGCTACGCGGTGCACGCGACGGTTCGGGCGACGACGTCTGGGGCACGCCCGCTGCGCGGAGGGTCTGCCGCACGAGTGACATCCGAGTTCCACCCCTGTAGGCATGGTTGCGGCCGGTTTGGGCAAAGAAGGGGATGCACGCCTTCCGGTGCTTGTCAGTCGATGTCAGGACCAGCGACCCTGCCCGTGTTCCCCCAGGTTGCGACCTCGGGGCTGGGTCTTGTTCGCGACACCGCGGCGATGATCCTGGCTGGGTAGGCGACGGGCCGTGACCCCGTCGCCCGAGAACGAGCGTCGTGCTGCCCAGAGCGACCGGGTCGACCACGTTGCGCGAGTTGGGCTCGTCGTGTACGGCGTCCTGCACCTCCTCGTCGCGTGGCTGGTGCTGCGGCTCGCTTCGGGGGACCGGAGCGGTTCCGCCTCCGGCACTGGCGCCTTGCACACACTGGCCCAGTCGGCGATCGGACGGGTCACGCTGTACGCGATCGCGGTTGGCTTCGCCGCACTCGGTCTCTGGCATGGGATCGAAGCGGTGCTCGGCTACCACCGGTTCGGGTTCGTGGAGAAGCTGTCCAACCGGCTCGTCTCCGCGGTCAAGGTCGTCGTCTTCGCGGCAATCGGCGTCAACGCCCTCCTGCTGGCAACCGGCTCATCCAGCAGCAGCGGCACCGGTGGCAGCCCCGACAGCTACACGGCGCGTCTGATGTCGCTGCCCGCGGGTCCTCTCCTGGTCGGTCTGGTGGGCGCGGTGATCATCGTGGTGGGCCTGGTCCTCGCCTACTTCGGACTGGCACGCAACTTTCGCGAGACGATGAGCCACCAAGGCCGAACCGGGCGACTGGGGAAGGCGTACGTGCTCCTGGGAGTGGTTGGCTACGTCAGCCGCGGCATCGCCATCGGACTCGTCGGGGCGCTGTTCGTCTACGCCGCGCTGACCCACGATCCCCAGAAGTCCGGGGGTCTCGACCAAGCGCTGCAGGACGTGCTGGCCCAGCCACTTGGCGCCCCGGCGCTCGTGCTGATGGCCTTGGGGCTCACCAGCTTCGGTCTGTTCTGCTTCGCCTGGGCCCGGCACATCGACCGGTGATCTGCACTGGCCGACATCGGCCTTTCGGGTGTGGATGGATGTTCCGGGATCTGCGTAACTTACAACGTAAGTCAGAGGTCGCGATGCGACGGCGGCCCCACGGGTCGAAGGCAGCTTCGAGAGCGGGGACCAACGTCCGCAGACCGGAACGAACGGGCGGGCCGTGAGGTCGGCCACCACTAGCCAAGGAGAACAGCATGATCAGCACCGACGAGATCAAACGGCTGAGCAGCGGCGGCGGCAACGTCGTCGCCGATGATGGCACCAAGATCGGTGGCATCGGTCAGGTGTACCTCGATGACCAGACGTCGCGTCCGGAATGGGTGACCGCCAAGACCGGCCTCTTCGGTACGGCCGAGAGCTTCGTCCCGCTGGCGCAGGCGAACCTGTCTGGCAACGACATCGTGGTGCCGTTCGACAAGGACAAGGTCAAGGACGCGCCGCGGGTCTCGGACTCCGATGGACATCTGAGCCAGGACCAGGAAGCCGAGCTCTACCGCTACTACGGGCTCGACTACGGCGACCCGGGTCTCGAATCGGGCCTCGCATCGGGCGTCGACTCTGGCCTCGATTCGGGCCTGGAATCCGGCAGGAGCTCGGCCCAAGGCAACGGGGACGGCCAGGCCGCCGCAGGGGCGGTGGGTCACGACACGTCTGGACCTACGACGGACTCGGCGATGACCAGGTCCGAGGAGGAGCTGCGCGTCGGCACCCAGGAGCAGGAGGCCGGACGGGTCCGGCTGCGCAAGTACGTCGAGACCGAGCACGTGACCGAAACCGTGCCGGTGCGCAAGGAACGAGCAGTCCTCGAGCGTGAGCCCATCGACGAGGCCAACGTTGCGGACGCCACCGATGGCCCGGCGATCTCCGAGGAGGAGCACGAGGTGGTGCTGCACGAGGAGCGCCCGGTCGTTGAGAAGAGTGCGGTTCCGGTCGAGCGCGTCAAGCTCGACAAGACCGCGGACGTCGAGGAGCACGAGGTCTCCGAGGACGTCCGCAAGGAGCAGATTGCCGTCGACGGCGACATGGAGGACTCCCGTCGCTGAGCGACCGGTCCCGGGGATGCCGTGGCCCGCGCCCGATCGCGGGCCACGGCCTCCCCTTCACACCAACGAAGGAGTTGACCAGAGATGAGTGCAGCACATGCAGCGGGACCCGACCAGCCCAGCGGAGACGTCCGGGACCGAAGGGACGTCGTCGCCCGTGAGCGGGAGCATCACGGCGGGGTCAAGGTGGGCTCTGCCTTCTTCGGGTTCCTCACCGCCACCGGAATGGCGATCTTGTTGACGGCCCTGGTCACCGCAGCCGGTGCCGTGGTCGGCCTGGCCACGGACACCAAGGTCGGGCAGGCGACCTCCGAGGCAACCAAGTCCGCGTCCACGGTCGGCA
>JBJMHG010000112.1:0-2558 GCA_045807485.1 Actinomycetes bacterium | reverse complement strand
AGCCGGTGGCCTTTCGCCGCTGGCGTTCACGTTATACGACCACCGGCGCGAGCCTTCAGGCGCGCGTCGCGGGCGGCCCGATAGGCAGCTGCCTCCGCGGCGCGGGCCGCCAGTCGGTCTTCGACCTGATCGGAGTGGTCGGGGTACTCCGCCAGCACGAAAGAGGGGAACGCCTGACTGAGCTGGACGGCGACTTTAAGGTTGCGCATGACCGAACCTGGTGTGTGTCGAGACTTCTCGTCGTAGGGCCACCAGATGTGAACAGCATCGCCGTAGATCGTGACCGCGGCTTCGTCACCGACGTGATCGAGGATGAGCGCAGTGACGTGTGGCGCCAACAAGTCTGCCGCCAGACGGACGTCTTTGGCGTGCACGCTGTGGCGCGACGCGAAGTCCAGCGACTCCGTCGACCAGCTGGTGCCGGGATCGTCGATTCCGCGACCTGCTCGCGGCAAGATGGCGACCGGTGGCAACCAGGCGCCCGGAATCTCTGCCAGCGCACCGGCCCAGCGGCGCACCCCTGGTGCTGGTTCCTGGTAGGGATGCGTCGTGTCTGCCGAAGTCTGAGGCGCCACGGCGTCCGCGATCGCATCGGCCGTTTCACGGGGCAGAGCGGTGACCAGCGTCGACAGCAGGCCTTCGTCCGCCCAAAGGGTCGTCGCCGGACTGTCCCACTGCACATCACCGAAGGGCTCGGAGTCGCGGCTGGTGTAGTCGCTGTCGATGTCTGGGGGTGGCGACAACTGCGTCAGCACTCCAAGTCCGCCGGCCTCTTGGTCGGAGGTTGCGCACCACGTCATGACCCGTCCGCTGGTGCCCTTGTCGTCTCCGAGTCGCAACGGGTGAAGCTCAGGCAGCGCGCTGACCGTCCTGGCCACCGCGCTCTGCGCCCAGATGGCCCGCTTGCCGTCAGGTGCTGACCAGTTGCCTGCCCAGCATGGGGAGTCGTCAGGAGCGTGCATGGGGTCCTCACCTCGGGTGCTCCCTCTGGGTTTCGACGGGTTCAGCTGTGACCTTGATGGGAGTACCGTCGGCGGGTGGCGATGAGTGACCCCTTACGCAGCGGAGCGGATCTGGGCACTGTGCTCGGTATCTGGGCGCACCCTGACGACGAGACGTACCTGTCCTCTGGCCTGATGGCGCAGGCTGTTGACGCTGGCTCGCGGGTCGTGTGTGTCACCGCGACCCGGGGCGAGGGCGGATCGTTCGATCCGGTGCGCTGGCCACCTGAGTCGATGGCCGAGGTGCGCACTGGTGAGCTCGAGCGCTGCCTAGCGATCCTCGGGGTGAAAGAGCACATCTTCCTCGACCTGCCCGACGTTGATTGGCACACACCGCTGCCCGAGCAGGGTTTGCACGCAGTAGTCGACATCGTGCGTGATGTTCAGCCGGACGCCGTGCTCACCTTCGGCCCGGACGGCATGACGAACCACGAGGGTCACAAGTCGGTGTCGAGCTGGACGACCGACGCATATGCACAACACGCCCCGGCGGGCTCGGCGTTGTACTACGCGGCCGTCTCTCGCACCTGGGCAGACAGATTTGTGCCGTTGCTAGATTCGCTCGGTATGTATCGGGAAGGAGCCGAGCCACCCATCATCGAAGACGGCATGCTCGACATCGACATCGTTCTCGAAGGGGACTACCTCGAGCGCAAGATGGAGGCAATGGTCGCCCACACGAGTCAGATGGAAGGCCTCATCGAGGTCTTCGGCAAAGACTTGTTGAGCGTGGCCTTCGCGCCCGAGTCTTTTCGTCGAGCGGCGGTAACACCCGGAGGGGCAGCATGAGCGGATGGTTCGCTCTGCTGGGTTCCGGCGAGTTCCAACCGTGGTCCCACGAGGTCGACAGTTGGATGCTCGAACGAGTCACCGGTGATGGCCGGGTGCTCATCGTGCCCACGGCGTCCGCGCCCGAGGGTGACGAGGTCTACTCGGGATGGGCCGAGAGTGGCACTGACCACTTCGCCGAGCATCAGGTCCCTTGCGAGGTGCTCGACGTACGTGATCGCACCGATGCAGACGACCTGACGATCGTCGAACGGGTCCAGGGTGCCTCGGTCGTCTACTTCTCAGGGGGCAATCCCGCATACCTTGCGGCGACCCTCAACGGCACTGGCCTGTGGAAGGCGGTGCTCGACGGGCTCGACCGAGGCATGGGCTACATCGGATGCAGTGCGGGAATGGCTTCGCTGGGGCGCAAGGCGCCCGACAGCTCGGTCCGCGAGTTTTCACCGGAGCTGTGGGCCGATGGTCTTCGACTCTTCCCGAAGACATGGTTCGGGCCGCACTGGGACATGCTCGACCGCTACATACCGGGCCTGGTCGCGCACATTGACGCCACCGTTCCGGCTGACGACGTCTTGATCGGGGTGGACGAGCAGACCGCGCTGGTCGGCGACGGCGAGCGGTGGCAAGTGATCGGCGTGAGTGCCGCGCACGTGCGCGACGGCGACGGCTGGAGCCACTACTCCGGCGGCGAGTCCGTCGCGGTGAACGCCCTTCGGGGCTGATCCACGCGACGTCCGCGCTGGTGCCCCCGGCAGGATTCGAACCTGC
>JBJMHG010000111.1:0-3699 GCA_045807485.1 Actinomycetes bacterium | reverse complement strand
CGTTGTCCTGCTCGCAGGTGCGGCCGTTGTGCAGTGTCGGCTTCCAACGACTCGATGTCTTCATGCGATCGGAAGGTCATCCGCCTCAGAAGTGCCGGTACGACGGCATCCTCAACATTGATCCAGAACTGGTAGAACGCGTACGGCGAGGTCAGGTCTGGGTCGAGCCACAGGGCACCGCCCTCGGACTTGCCGTACTTGGTTCCGTCCGCCCTTGTCAGCAACGGTGTGGTCAGCGCGTGGACGTGGTCACCGGTGATCCGGCGAACCAGGTCGACACCAGCGGTGATGTTCCCCCACTGGTCCGAGCCGCCGATCTGCAACGTGCACTGACGCCGGCGGAAAAGCTCGAGGTAGTCGTTGGACTGCAGCAGTTGGTAACTGAACTCGGTGTAGCTGATTCCTCCAGACGCAAGCCGGGCTGCGACGGCCTCACGGTCAAGCATGCGATTGACGGGGAAGTGCTTGCCGATGTCACGCAACAGCTCGATGGCCGAAAGGGACGCCGTCCAGTCGAGGTTGTTGACCAGCTCGGCAGGTGCCGCACTCGATTCGGAGAAGTCGAGGTAGCGCTCGAGCTGGAACCTGATGCGCTCGACCCATTCAGCTACCACCTCGGGTGCGTGCAGCTGCCGCTCCCCGGACATTCTCGGGTCACCGATCAACCCGGTGGCCCCTCCGACCAGACCCAAGGGTCTGTGCCCGGCCTGTTGGAACCGACGCAATGTGAGCACCTGCAGCAAATGACCGGCGTGGAGGCTGGGTGCTGTCGGGTCGAACCCGCTGTAGAGAGTTCGCGAACCACTGCCGAAATGCTCGGCCAGGGCGTCCTGGTCCGTGCTCTGGGCGATCAGCCCACGCCACGCGAGATCCTCGATGATGTCCATGCCCACGAGGTCATCTTGGCGTATCTGGTGTCGCCAAGCCCTGGCGACTGACCGACGGCTCAGCTCTCCGCACGTGGTGAGCGACGGTAGGTCGAGACCGTCGGGTCGTCCCGAATCCAGAACCGCCAGGGTACGGCCCAGTCACGACTGACACCAACACGCGGGCCGCTCGCAACTTCGCCCGTGTGGGTACCCATCTCCAACCACGTGACTCCACGCTCCAACAAGTCGGCCCCGTAATCGGCTCCCGTGATGCCCAGCGCCTCGGTGAGGTTTCCTGGGCCTCGTGCCAGCGTGCGCGGCTGCCCCGAGCTTCCTCGCCGCGCCGTCGCCAGGTCGACCCCTGCGATGACTTCGCCGGCGCGCAGCAACACGGCACCGGCCACACCATCAATGTCTGTGACGACGTTGGCAGCCCAGTGCAAACCGTACGACCGGTACACGTAGAGGTGCCCGCATGCGCCGAACATCACCTGATTGCGATTCGTTCGCCCTCGGTAGGCATGGGACGCGGGATCTCGCTCGCCGCCATACGCCTCGACCTCAGTCAGTCGGACCCTGACCAAACCGTCGGCGTTCTGGTGATTGAGGACCCACCCGAGCATCCGGGGCGCGGCCTCTTCCGGAGGCAGCGCCAAGATACGTCGCTCTCGTATCTGCACCGTAGATCACATGTCGTTGCGGCGGTTGACGCTGCGACCTATCCGGCGGACAGAATCGCCCACGCGGCGTCGTCAGCAACTCTGTCCCGTGCGGCCTCGAGCTGCTCGAGCACGCGGCTCGGCGCAGTCCCGCCAAATGATGAGCGAGCCTCGAGGGCCCCTTGAAGCGTTAGCACCGACCGCACTCCGGGACTGAGCGCCGGTGAGATGGAAGCGAGATCTTCATCGGTGAGATCCCAGAGCTCGACCCCGCGTTCGTCACACAGCCGCACGCAGCCGCCAGAGATTTCGTGGGCCTCACGAAATGGGACGCCTTCACGCACCAACCATTCCGCGACGTCGGTGGCTAGGGCATGCCCAGTCGGTGCGGAGGCCCTCATTCGCTCGGTGTCAAACGTCAGCGTCTCGATCATCCCGCTCACGGCTGGTAACAGGACTGTGAGCGTGTCGATGCCGTCGAACACGGGTTCCTTGTCTTCTTGAAGGTCACGGTTGTAGGCGAATGGAAGTCCTTTGAGCACCGTCAGCACAGTGGTGAGGTCACCAATCAGACGGCCGGACTTTCCCCGCGCCAGCTCCGCGACGTCGGGGTTGCGCTTTTGCGGCATGATCGACGATCCCGTCGCGAAGGCGTCACTGAGCGAAGCCCAGCCAAACTCTTTGGACGTCCAGAGCACGACTTCCTCACCCAGACGCGACAGATGGACACCGACCAGCGCAACCACGAAGGCGAACTCTGCGACAAAGTCGCGATCACTGACGGCATCAATCGAGTTGGCGCAGGCATCGTCGAACCCGAGCTCGCGCGCAGTGGACTGCGGATCAAGGGGAAGGGTGGATCCTGCGAGCGCGCCGGCACCCAGTGGCGAGTAAGCCGCACGCGAGTCCCAGTCGCGGAGCCTGCTCACATCGCGGGCAAGGGCGTGAACATGCTTGAGCAGCTCGTGCGCGAAGGACACAGGTTGGGCGCGTTGCAGGTGTGTGAAGCCCGGGCTGATCGACTCGACATGACGCTCACTCTGCTCGAGCAGCGCCGATTGCAGATCAACCACGAGAGTCGTCAGCATTCGCGCCTGCTCTCGTAGATACAAGCGCAAGTCTGTGGCGATCTGGTCGTTCCGACTCCTTCCGGCCCGGAGCTTGCCGCCGAGGGTCCCTAGCCGTTCGACGAGCCCGCGTTCCAGAGCTGTATGAACATCTTCGTCTTCGACGGTCGGCACGAACGATCCTGCGAGCACGTCGACCTCGAGCAGATCGAGGGCTGAGAGCAGCTGCTCGAGCTCGTCGTCGTCCAGCAGCTCGGCTCGGCGGAGGACGCGGGCATGTGCGCGTGACGACCTCAGGTCGTAGGGCGCGAGCCTCCAGTCGAAGTGGATGCTCGCGCTCAGTCGCTGAAGGGCCTCTGAGGGTGCCGAACCGAACGCCCCTCCCCAGAGCCGCAGTGGCTGTCGGCTTGGTGCCGCTGATAGGGCGGATGCATCCTGATTGGAAGCATCAGTCATCAATAATCTCCTCGGACTGCTGGTCACGGCGAGCGGCGATTCGACTCGGCATGCCCCAGATCTGGACAAACCCTTTGGCCAGAGTCTGGTCGTAGGTGTCCCCCGTGTCATACGTGGCAAGGTTGAAGTCGTACAGACTCTCATCGCTTCGCCTCCCGGTGACGACCGCACGACCACCATGAAGCGTCATGCGAATCTCACCGGTGACGTGCTTCTGCGACTCTGCCAGGAAGGCATCCAGCGACCGCTTCAGGGGAGAGAACCACAGCCCGTCGTAAACCAGCTCGCTCCAGCGCTGGCCGACTGTGCGCTTGAATCGGGCGAGGTCGCGTTCCATGGTGACGCTCTCAAGCTCTAGATGGGCCGTGATCAGAGCGATTGCACCTGGCGCCTCGTAAACCTCTCGGCTCTTGATCCCGACCAGTCTGTCCTCGACCATGTCGAGGCGGCCAACCCCATGCGCCCCTGCCCTGGCGTTCAGCTGCTCGATGGCCTCAAGCATCGTCACGGGCTTGTCATCGATGGTCGTGGGAACTCCATGCTCGAAGCCAATCACCACCTCGTCTGGCTGGCGGACGTTCGTGGGGTCTGACGTGTACCCATAGACATCTTCGATCGGAGCGTTCCAGATGTCCTCGAGGAAGCCGG
>JBJMHG010000110.1:0-10417 GCA_045807485.1 Actinomycetes bacterium | reverse complement strand
TCATGGATCGCACGACGTTTGCGCCGCCGCCGCAACGGTTTGAGGCTGGGACGCCGCCAATCTCACAAGCAGTCGGTCTGCAGGCAGCCGTCCGCTACCTGTCCGACCTCGACATGCGGGCGGTCGCAGCGCACGAACATGAACTCACCGCGCACTTGCTTGGTCGACTTGAAGAGCTGGGCGGCGTTCGCGTAGTCGGCCCGTCCGAACCAATCGATCGCGGGGGAGCGGTCAGCTTCGTCGTCGATGGGCTGCACCCACACGATGTGGGTCAGGTGCTCGACGACCGGGGAGTCGCAGTGCGAGTGGGGCATCACTGTGCCTGGCCGGTGTGCCGCAGGTACCAGGTGCCAGCCACAACCCGGGCCAGTTTCTACGTCTACAACGGAACCGATGACGTGGACGCCTTGGTCGAGGGCATCAGGGCAGCGCAACAGTTCTTCGGGGTGCTGCCATGAAGCTTGAGCAGATGTACCAGGAGATCATCCTCGATCACTACCGGGCACCGCAGAACCGCGGGCTCCGCGAGCCATTCGAATCCGAAGTGCACCATGTCAACCCGACCTGTGGTGACGAAGTGACGCTGCGGGTCCATCTGGGCAATGACGGCGAAACCATCGACGACATCTCGTACGACGCACAGGGATGCTCCATCAGCCAAGCATCGACGTCGGTCATGACCGAGCTGCTGATCGGGCACACCGTTCGAGACGGGCTCAAAGTAGCGACTACGTTTCAAGAGCTGATGCAGTCTCGCGGATCGGTTGAGCCTGACGAGGAAGTTCTTGAGGACGCCGTTGCGTTCTCCGGTGTAGCCAAGTACCCCGCGCGCGTGAAATGCGCACTGCTGGGCTGGATGGCCTGGAAAGACGCGGTCTCGCAGGCGAGCGTAGCGACCCCCACAACGAACGGAGCATCGAGATGAGCGAGACGACTGACACGGCTGGCCCTTCAGTCGATGACCTCACTGAGGCGATGCGTGACGTGGTCGACCCCGAGCTGGGTATCAACGTCGTCGACCTCGGCTTGGTCTATGGCATCACCGTTGAGGGTTCGGACGGCGAGCGCGCGGTAGTCATCGACATGACTCTGACGTCTGCGGCGTGCCCGCTGACCGATGTCATCGAGGACCAGACACAAGTAGCCCTGGACGCCCTCGCCGACACGGTTCGGATCAACTGGGTCTGGATACCGCCGTGGGGCCCCGACAAGATCACCGATGACGGCCGCGAACAGCTACGCGCGCTGGGATTCAACGTCTGAAACTCGTTCGTCTGCCCCAACGAGCTCTCGTCATACTGTCCCGATGATCGCCGCTGTTGAAGTCGAGTTACGTGCCGGCTCACGGCTGCTGCTGCAGAATGCCTCCTTCCGCGTGGCCAGTGGTGAAAAGGTGGGTCTGGTCGGACGCAACGGGGCTGGCAAGACAACACTCACCAGAGTGCTCGCTGGGGTAGCCGAACCCGCGCTGGGCACGGTCACCCGAGCTGGCTCGATCGGCTACCTGCCTCAAGACCCACGAACAGGTGACCTCGAGCAAGTGGCGTTGGCCCGAATCTTGAGCGCCAGAGGACTCGACACCATCACTGGACAGCTCCGTGCAGCCGAACAGGAGATGGCGAGCAGGGCGGATGACAGCAGGGATCGGGCCATGCGCCGCTACGCGCGGCTGGAGGCGGAGTTCGTGTCAGCAGGTGGCTACGCGGCCGAGTCGAGCGCGTCCCGCATCGCCTCGAGCCTGGGCCTGTCCGAGCGAGCGTTGGGACAGCCACTCGGCACACTGTCGGGGGGGCAAAGACGGCGGGTCGAGCTAGCTCGGATCCTGTTCAGTGACGCCGAAACCCTGCTGCTCGATGAGCCGACGAACCACCTGGACGCCGACTCTGTCGTGTGGCTACGTGACTATCTGCGTGCCTACGCAGGTGGCGTGGTGGTCATCTCCCACGATGTCGAGCTGCTCGAGAAGACCGTCAACCGAGTGTTCCACCTCGACGCGACGCGCGCCGTCCTCGACATATATAACGTGGGTTGGCGCGCCTACCTCGATCAACGTGAGACCGATGAGCGCCGACGCCGCAGAGAGCGCTCTAACGCCGAGAAGCAAGCCGATGCCCTTCGAGGGCAGGCCGAGCGCATGCGAGCGAAGGCAACGAAGGCCAAGGCGGCACAGAACATGCTGCGACGCGCTGATCGACTGACCGGCAGTCTTGAAGAACAGCGCAGGTCCGATCGCGTGGCTCGCATCCGGTTTCCGGAGCCGGCCCCCTGCGGCAAGACACCACTGTCGGCGCAACGGCTGTCCAAGTCGTACGGATCGCTGGAGGTCTTCACCGATGTCGACCTCGCGATCGACAAGGGGTCTCGAGTGGTGGTGCTGGGCCTCAACGGTGCTGGAAAGACAACGCTGCTCAGGTTGCTGGCTGGCGTGGAGGCACCCGATACCGGAGAGGTTGCTCCTGGACACGGTCTACGGATGGGGTATTACGCCCAAGAGCACGAGACTCTGGATGCGGAGCGGACGGTGCTCGAAAACCTGATGTCGGCGTCGCCTGCGGTGACTGAGACGGAAGCTCGAAGTTTGCTGGGCAGCTTCCTCTTCAGCGGTGACAGCGTGTATCAGCCTGCCGGAACGCTGTCAGGTGGCGAGAAGACCAGACTCGCCCTCGCTTGCCTGGTGGTGTCGAGCGCAAACGTTCTGCTCCTCGACGAACCCACCAACAACCTCGACCCAGCAAGTCGCGCCGAGATCCTGTCGGCTTTGCGTGGATACCAGGGTGCGATCGTCCTGGTGACGCACGATGAGGGGGCTGTCGAGGCGCTGACGCCGGAACGGCTGATCCTGCTTCCTGACGGGGTCGAAGACCTGTGGTCGTCTGAATACGCTGATCTGGTGGCCCTCGCCTGACGTTCCGTGCTGGCTGCGGTCTAGATATGGCTGCCTGGCGTGATCGGGTTCAATTGGCCACCAGGTGGGGTAGGAGCATGATGGACAGATGATCAATCACTGAGGAGGCCGCTGTGGCGGAGAGCCAACCGCTGTCCCCTTTGAACAAGGGGCGGCGAATCACCGGAGACGAGCGTGGGGCCCTTTCGGACGACCTACGGCGTCACTACGAGAGCGGACGCAGCATTCGAGACCTAGCCGCCGACACCGGCCGTTCATACGGGTTCGTTCACCGAGTGCTCAAGGAGTCCGGTGCGACCCTCCGCGGACGCGGCGGGTCCAACCGCCGGGCGGGATAACACGCCACACTCCCCGGCCTCCGACAATTCGTTCGCCCAGCGCGTATCAGGTTGAGCAGCGCTGCGGGAAGTGCCGACGTCGAGCCGTCGTTGCCTATCGTGAGAGTCCCTCTCTCTAAGGTCTCTCTAGGGTGAGGTGTGACCATTGACGGAGGCGCCACGTGAGCATGCAGAGTTGGATGACCCTGCGCTCATTCACTCGTGACGGAAGTGTCGCCGACCAACGCTTAGCTCCCGGAACAGTACGGCGCATCGGGTCGTACGCACGGCCGTACCGCGGTTCGATAGTGGTCTTCCTCTTCTTTACCGTCATTGACGCCCTGCTCGTGGTGGCCACCCCACTGCTGCTCCAACGCCTCATCGACGACGGTGTGACTCCAGGAGATCGCCAAGTCGTCGTGACGTTGGCATTGATAGTCGCCGGCATTGCCGTTTTCGATTCGCTCCTGGCGCTCCTTCTCCGGTGGTTCTCAGCGCGCATCGGAGAAGGACTCATCTACGACCTACGGCGGCAGGTCTTCGACCACGTCCAACGCATGCCACTGGCCTTCTTCGTGCGTACGCAGACGGGTGCCCTCATCTCCCGCCTCAACAGCGATGTCATCGGAGCACAGCAAGCGTTCACGACCACGCTTTCTAGCGTGGTGTCCAACTTCATCAGTCTCATCGTGGTCACGATCGCGATGCTCGCCTTGTCGTGGCAGATCACGCTCGCTGCTCTGGTCCTGCTACCGGTATTCCTCGTTCCGGCACGCTACGTCGGACGCCGCCTGGCTGCCATGACCCGCGACGCGATGCAGCTCAATGCCGACATGAGCTCGACCATGACTGAGCGGTTCAATGTCTCCGGGGCACTCTTGGTCAAACTCTTCGGCCGACTCGACGTCGAACGCGACCAGTTCAGCTCCAAGGCCGCACAAGTGGCCGACATCGGCGTCCGGATCGCAATGGCCAACCGATCCTTCTTCGTCGCCATGACCCTCATCGCGTCGCTCGCCACGGCGCTGGTCTATGGCGTGGGCGGTGTCCTCGCGATCGATGGGGCGCTCACTGTTGGAACGCTGGTGGCGTTGGCCGCGCTTCTCGGACGGTTGTACGGCCCGCTGACGGCACTCTCTAACGTTCGCATCGACGTGATGACGGCACTCGTCAGCTTCGAGCGAGTCTTCGAGGTCCTTGACCTTCCACCGATGATTGCTGATCGCCCAGATGCGCTCGAACTGCAACCTGGTCCTAAGTCGGTGCGATTCGACCACGTCGCCTTTACTTACCCGACGCCCGACCAGGTATCGCTCGCCTCACTGGAGGTCGTGGCGAGAACTGAGCGAGCACCTTCGGGGCCGGTTCTGCACGAGATCACATTTGATGTTGCTCCCGGTGAGATGGTGGCGCTCGTCGGCCCTTCCGGCGCCGGAAAGACGACGCTCACGTCGCTGATTCCCCGGCTCTATGACGTCACCGAGGGTCGGGTGTTGGTGGGCGAACAAGATGTTCGAGACGTGACGTTGGAGTCGCTTCAAGCGACGGTGGGGGTAGTGACTCAAGACGCGCACCTGTTCCACGACACCATCGAAGCCAATCTCCGTTACGCAGCTCCGAACGCCACTGCGGACGAGCTGTGGAGCGCGCTGAGCGCGGCTCGGATCGCCGACTTGGTGAGCTCTCTTCCTGACGGTCTCGCTACCGTCGTCGGTGACCGCGGGCATCGCCTGTCGGGCGGTGAGAAACAGCGGCTGGCCATTGCGCGCCTGCTACTGAAGTCACCTGCTGTCGTGATTCTCGACGAGGCGACCGCGCATCTGGACAGCGAGTCAGAGCGTTATGTCCAAGAGGCGCTCGACTCAGCTCTGGTCGGTCGCACGTCTCTGGTGATCGCACACCGCCTATCGACCGTGCGGGCGGCTGACCAGATTCTGGTGATCGACGACGGCCGGATTCTCGAGCGGGGAACGCACGACACATTGCTCTCGCACGGTGGTTTGTACTCCGATCTGTACCGCACCCAACTAGCTCCACAGCTCTGATGTCGTCGCGACTTTGATGTCCTCGGGAAGGCGCTGATCAGATCGCTCGTCGTGCCCCACCATCGATCGGAATCATCGCTCCGGTGAGGTAGGACGCCGCTGCCGAGAGCACGAACGCCGCGACCGTGCCAAATTCGATGGGATCGCCGTAGCGTCCGATCGGAATGGCCCCTTCCTTGCGTCGCCTGGCGGAGTCTCCTCGTCCTGAGCGAGAATCGAGCTCCCGGCTGCGATCGGTGTTGATCGAGCCAGGTAAGAGTCCGTTGACCCTGACCGCGCGGGGTGCGAGCTCATCTGCCAGGTCCTTGACGACGCCGGCGATGCCAGGTCGGAGGCCGTTCGAAATGGACAGGCCGGGGATCGGCTCGCGCGCCGAGCTGCTGAGCACGAACGCCATGGCTCCGCCGTCATCCATCGTCGCCGCGAGCGCCCGCGCGGTGCGCAGGGGCCCGAGGAAGACAGACTCAAATGCCGATCGCCACATGCTGTCGCTGATTTCCAGGACAGTGCCAGGGGGAGGTCCGCCGCACGAGAGCAGGGCACCGTCCAGACGACCGAACCGGGCGACGGCTGCCGCGATCAAGCGTTGTTCGCCGCCCTCTTGGCTGAGGTCTGTGGGCACCCCGAGGGCATGGTCTGGCCCACCGAGTGATTCCACCGTCGACGCTAGCTGGGCGCCGTCGCGCGCGGCCAGGACAACCTGTGCCCCTTCTGCGACCAACACCTCGGCGGTGGCGCGTCCAAGGCCGCGGCTTCCTCCGGTGACAACGAAGACACGGCCCTGCAGACCGAGATCCATGACGGGTCCTTTCGCCTGCTCGACCACTTGAGCCTAGCGGCGAGGAGTCCCGTGCTTGTTCAGCGTGAGTCGGCGCCGACAGGTGTGTCGTCCGAGCCAGGTTGGGATTCAGAGTCAGCAGGAGGATCGGACGCCGCAGCTGCCTCGCGGCGGACGAGCACCACGTAACCGATCAGGGCGATGAGGATGAAGCACCACCACTGGATCGCATAGAACAGATGAGGTCCCAGCCCGATGTCTGCGGGTGGGGGCAGTTCAAGGTCTGGGCTGGGCGTCGGAGTCTGGTCCACGAGGTCCCCGTATGCGACGTAGACCGGATCAGGAAGTGCTTCGGGGTATCCGGCAGGGTTGATCACATACACCTCTCCGGAGGGTGCGGGTCGATCAGTTGTTTCCTCCGGAGCGCGAAGCCGGACGTTCACGTGGACCGGGCCGCTGGGGGGTGTCACGTCCGCGGCTGGGGTGTTCGGACTCGTGAGCGAGAACGGCACGAAACCCCTGTTGACGAGAAGTGTTCCCCCGGCGTCCAGCTGCATGGGCGTGAGGACTGCGAAGCCGGCCCGACCGTTGGGGTTTCGTTCCAATAGCTGGGCATCTGCGAGGTACCGTCCACTGGCCGTCACCTGGCGGTGCTCGGCTCCAAAAGGAAGCTCATGTGGATCAGGCATCACCTTTGCGAGCGGCGCGATGGGTTGAGCCTGCGCGGTATGGACGGCGGCGTTGAGCGCGGATCGCGTCTCGTGGCGATGCCATTGCCAAACGCCGAGCCACCAAAACAAGACGCACAAGATTAGGGTGAGGGCCAGCAGACCGAGCCATCGCGGTTGCCGAACGAGCGAGAACACGCAACGAAGGTAGCCTGGGAACATGCTGGTTGATGCGTTCGGGCGGGTCGCCACCGACCTACGGGTATCGGTGACTGACCGATGCAACCTGCGGTGCACGTACTGCATGCCTGCTGAGGGGCTCGACTGGATACCCGGCGACGATCTTCTCTCGGCCGAAGAGCTGGTGAGACTGATTCGCCTCGCGGTTTCCGAGGGCGTTCGCGAGGTGCGGTTCACCGGAGGAGAGCCATTGGTCAGACCTGACCTTGAGGTGATCATTGCCGGTGTGTCTGAGCTCCCCGAAGCCCCATCGATCTCGCTCACGACGAATGGGATTGGCTTGGCCAATCGGGCAGCGGCCCTTCGGGCATCTGGCTTGAGCCGCATCAACGTCTCGCTGGACACCCTGAAACCCGAACGGTTTGCCTCGCTGACCCGCCGTGACCGCATCTCTGACGTCATGGCTGGCATTGCAGCTGCGAAGGACGCAGGACTTAAACCGGTGAAAATCAACACCGTTCTGATGAGAGACGTCAACGACGATGAAGTGGTCGACCTGGTGTCCTGGGCATTGTCTGAAGAACTGGAGCTGAGGTTCATCGAGCAGATGCCTCTGGACGCTCAACACGCCTGGTCACGACAGGAGATGGTGCGCGCCGACGAGATCCTGCAGGCAATCGGTGCCGCCTTCGCCAGCGAGCCGGCCGAGGCGCCGCGGGGAAGCGACCCAGCCGAACGATGGACCGTGCAATCTCAGGATGGCTCACTGCGCGGCCTCGTCGGCGTCATCGGCTCGGTGACTCGACCATTCTGCTCAGCATGCGATCGAGTACGGCTCACCAGCGACGGGCAACTGCGGAACTGCCTGTTCGCTCGCGACGAGAGTGACCTTCGAGGTCCACTGCGTCAGGGTGCGACTGATCAACAACTGATAGAAACGATGAGGTCGTGCCTTGCCGCCAAGAAGGCGGGACACGGGATCGACGAGCCCACCTTCGTGCAACCTCCCCGGCCGATGTCCGCGATCGGCGGGTGATGCCATGCATCTGACTCGTCATCCGAAGTCCGACAACGCGTATCGCATCACCACCGCGCGCAAGAGCGTGCCTGATGACCAGGCTTATCGGGTGCGCGGATACGTGATCTCGATGTCCATCCGGATCGTCTGTTTCGTGCTGGCAGTGGTGACTACCGGCGTACTGCGCTGGACGTTCGTCGCGGGCGCACTGATCATTCCCTATCTCGCAGTGGTGTTCGCGAATGGTGGCCGCGAGCCGAACGAAGCCGCACCCGACACACTGGGCACGTTCGCCCCCGAGCTCGGTAGCGGCGAGAGACCCTCGTTGCGAGATGATCGACTACCCGGTGCTGATCAGCAACGCCGGCGCACCTGAGGAGAAGCCGTGGCGAATCGCACCTACCGCGTGACCGAGATCGTCGGTACTTCGACTGACAGCGTCGAAGATGCCGTCAGAAATGGTGTCAAGCGGGCCTCCGAGACCCTGCGTCACCTGGACTGGTTCGAGGTGACCGAGGTTCGTGGCCAAATCGACGGCAGTGACGTACGGCACTGGCAGGTAGGACTCAAGATCGGCTTTAGACTCGAGGACGCCTGACCGTCGGCACAGCGTCAGGGCACAGCGTCAGGACGCTAAGACGCTTGGCTGACCGTCGACATGTTGAAGTCTCGTACCCGCAGCGTCGGCATCGCGACACGTGTAAAGAAGTCGTTCCATTCTCGCGGTAGGGCCGGCGCAGTAGCGCTGGCGCCGGTGACGCGAGACAGCAGGTCGACCGGGCTTTCGTTGAACCGAAAGTTGTTGACCGCTCCGGCAACCTCACCGTTCTCGACGAGGTACACGCCATCGCGGGTCAGGCCAGTGAGCAAAAGTGTTTGTGGGTCGACCTCTCGGATGTACCACAATGTGGTGAGGAGGAGTCCGCGCTCGGTGCTCGCGATCAGCGAGTCGGCGTCGTCCTCGGCGCCGGCAACCTCGAGTGCCAAGTTGTCGATCATCGGAGTCACTTCTCCGCCGGTCAATGCAGCACTGTGACGAGTCTGGCCCAAGGCGCTCAGTGTTCCGTCTTCAATCCAGGCCGTGCGGGGCAGGGGCAGGCCGTTGTCGAATACCGACTCGGTCGACCCGGACGCCTGGGCGATGACGAACGGCGAACACTCGATGCCGGGATAGCTCGGGTCGCTCAACAGAGTGAGGGGTGTGTCAGTGAGGCGCTCGCCAACCCGGGTGCCGCCGCCGGGCTTGGAGAAGACGGTTCGGCCCTCGGCCGCATCGCGCGCAGCGGACGTCCAGTACTGATAGATGAGGAGATCGGCCACCGCCGATGGTGGTAGCAGCACCTCGTAGTGGCCCGCATCGAGCTCAATCGTGCGTTCGGCCCAGCCGAGTCTGGTCTTCACGTCGTCGTGCAGCTCGTCAACGACGATGTCGGTAAAGTCTCTCGTCGATCGCCCCACCCACGTGGAACGGGTACGTGCTTGCGACTTGCCGGTTACCTCGAGGCGTCCGGTGGGCTGTACGTGCCGCAGCCGCGTTCCAGCAGTGTTGCCGAGGTAGATGGTCATCATCTCGTGTTCGGCGAATCCGAAGAGCTCATGCTCTGCAGACCGAGCTCGCGCGAACCAGTCACCGAGGTCGGGCGCGAACTGTGCGAAGACCTCAGGAGACGTCTCGGCAGGGGCGTCGGTGAAATCGCTGGAGGTACGTCCGCCGATCAGGTCCGCAGCATCAGGAGCAGGATCGGCCGCTTGAGCCGTCGCCTCGGCTTTAGCGATGATGGCCGCGACGTCGTCGACACCTGCGACGCTGGCACTGGCGACTCCAGCGGCGGATCCGTTCACGGCGATCACCGTGACATCACGACTGGTCATGAAGCCATTGGTGGTGAGGGTGTTGGACGCCCAGCGCAGGTTGGCGCTCGAGTGTTCACTGCAGCGAACAGTCATCGCATCGACCGTGCATCGCGAGAGGGCGTATTCGACGATCTCGTGCGCTCTCATCGCCCGCCCTCCGCTGCTGTGTTGAGAATCTTGACTTGACTGAAAGTCGCGGAAGGGGCTCCGTGGCTCACCGGCGCAACCTGCCCCGGTTGCGCCTTGCCGCAGTTGAAGGCGCCGCCGAGGACATAGGTCTGTGGGCCGCCGACCGATGCCATCGAACCCCAGAAATCAGTCGTCGTCGCTTGGTAGGCCACGTCCTTGACTTGTCCAACGATTCGGCCCGACTTGATGCGGAAGAAGCGTTGCCCGGTGAACTGGAAGTTGTAGCGCTGCATGTCGATCGACCAGCTCTTGTCGCCGATGACGTAGATGCCTCGCTCGACCCCGGCGATGATCTCGTCGGTCGAGGGGCCGTCGGGCGCCGGCTGCAGCGAGACGTTGGCCATCCGCTGCACCGGCACGTGGCCGGGCGAGTCGGCGAACGCGCAGCCGTTCGAGCGGGGCAGGCCGCGCAGCCGGGCCATGTTCCGGTCGACCTGGTAGCCGACCAGCACGCCGTCCTTGA
>JBJMHG010000109.1:0-12060 GCA_045807485.1 Actinomycetes bacterium | reverse complement strand
AGGCGGTCACCGTGCTACAGAGGGCCGCCGACGGCTGACCCGGTCCAGAGACCCGTCCAGACACATCAACACCGCGCTGGTTGCTGCCGACACATGTTCTAGGCGCCGCGGGCGTCCGCTCGATCTTTGCTGCCCGTCTTCACATGACGCGAGGTGTTGCCGTGTCGATCGACACCGCAAGCGATTCGGCCGACTTGGCCACCCTGCTCGCCGCTGGTGAGCGGGCGGCGTTTCATGGCCGACCAGCCAGCGGCGTCACCGCCCTCGAGCTCGCGTTCGAGCAAGCTCGTGCGGAGGGAAAAGGCGCTGAGGCGACGGCCGCTGCTTGGCTGCTGGGAGTCTGTCTCGAGGCCGCCGGCAAGTTCGGCGGGTCTCTTGCGGTGCTGGAACCGCTGGTCGCTGCGGGCGGCTCTGAGGTGCCGGAGCGCCGGCTGTTCGCTGCACTCGCCGCATCGACGTCCGCTACCGTGCGGCGCCAGCTGGGTCAGCACGCGGAGGCTCGTCAGCTCGATGAGGCCGCCCTGGTGTACGGCGACGGCGCCCCTGAGGCGGTGTTCGACGCCACGGTCGGACTTGCATCGGACGCCGTGGCCGCTGAGGACGTGGCGACGGCCTCACACATGCTCGACCAAGCCAGGGCCTTGTCACACGGTCACAACGACTGGTGGCAGCAGAGAGTGCGTCTGGCCTGGTCAGAGGCCGAGGTGGCGCTGCTCGTCGGGGATCCCGAACGTGCCGGTGAGGTTCTGCTCGGAGCGGTTCAGCTCGCAGAAGGGTCGGGTGCTCCACGGCACGTCGCTCGGACGCTGCTGCTCTTGGCCGTTGCGCAGGTGCAGGCTGGTGACCTCAACGAGGCAGAGACCACCTTGCGCAGGTCTGCCACCCTCGCCGAAAGTCTGGGTGCGCTACCTACGCTCTGGCCAGCGCGAGCACTGCTTGGGGCTCTCCTGGAGGAGAGGGCACCTGCGGAGTCGGCCAAGTCGCTGGCTGCCGCGCGCGGTGGCGTGATCGCCATCGCAGACGACCTGCCTGACCACCTCCGCGACGTGTGGCTGGACCGGCCCGACGTCGCGGCCCTGCTCGGTGGCTGAGCAGATGGACGAAACTCACCCCTCACGCTGCGTAGCAAACGTGCCGAAAGAGTCACAGAGACAGTCGGGCTCCCCTCACCCGAGAAGGACGACGCGCTCGACCGCTGAGCGCTGCAAGGAGGCGCCGTGACCACGGTTCTGGTGTGCGACGACTCACCGCTCGCACGCGAGACGTTGCGTCGCGCCGTCGCTGCTGTTCCCGGGGTGGATCGGGTGACGGTTGCGGGGAGTGGCGAAGAGGTGCTCAGCCGATGGGCTGGGGAGCGCCCTGACTTGGTCTTGATGGACGTGCGGATGCCGGGACTGGGTGGTGTGGAGTCGACCCGACGCCTCGTGGCCACCTATCCGGATGCAGCCGTCATGATGCTGACCATGGCCGAAGACCAAGACGGCGTCGCGCGTGCCGTCGCGGGAGGTTCCCGGGGATACCTGGTCAAAGACGCGACCCGTGAAGAGCTCACCGCCACGGTCTCGTACGCACTTGCCGAGGCAACCTGGCGTCGAGTGCCCCGTAGAGCCCAGCAAGTGGAGATGGGAGCACCGCCGACGCTCACCGAGCGTGAGCTGCAAGTCTTGGGCGGCATGTCCCGTGGTCGCAGCAATGCTGAAATCGGACGCGAGCTCTACCTCTCCGAGGACACCGTGAAGACGCACGCCAGGCGGTTGTTTCGCAAGGTCGGCGCCGCCGATCGTGCCCAAGCGGTTGCCATGGGCTTCCGCTGGGGCCTCGTCCGCTGACCATCGGTAGGGGGTGAGCTCGACCACCTCTGTGGTCTCCGTTGCCATGGCCAGCGATGTCACCAGCAGTGATGTGAGCAGCAGCGATGTAACCAGCGACGGTGTTGACGGTGTGAACGGTGCCAACGATGTAACGAGCCGGGCTCCAGGAGCGATCCTGCACCGTACGGAGGACCGTGACCTGCGGACTCTCGTCAGGAGAGCCGTCGATGGGGACGACGAAGCTGCCGAGGCGCTGCTCACTCACCTCCGCCCGCTAGTGGTTCGCTACTGCCGGGGGCGGCTCGGCCGTGTCCCTGCAGCTGACTTCGCCGCAGATGATGCGGCACAGGAGGTATTGCTCGCCGTGTTGCACGCGCTGCCCCGCTACCGCGACGAAGGACGTCCGTTTGAGGCGTTCGTCTTCGGCATCGCGGCGCACAAGGTGGCCGACCTTCAGCGTGCGGCATTTCGAACTGCGATCCCCACCGAGGTGGTTCCTGACGCAACCGATCTGAGCCTTACCCCGGAGGAGAGGGCGGTCCAGTCCGGAGACATCGACCTCGCTCACGCGCTGCTCGACCGGTTGCCTGACAACCTTCGCGAGCTGTTGGTGCTCCGCGTCGCCGTCGGCCTCTCGGCCGAAGAGACCGGACGCGCACTTGGCATGACGCCGGGAGCTGTTCGAGTTGCGCAGCACCGTGCTCTGAGCCGGCTGCGTACTTACGCCGCTGAGGAAGCGGTCGTTTGATGTCCACTGAAGACTTCGACCGAGAAGTGGTCCAGAGTGACGCGGCCCTGCTGCACGCCTTGGCGACCCGAAGCCTGCGGACCGGTGATGCCGAACTGGGCGATCCAGTTGTCATGGCCCTCGCGCTGTGGGTCGACTGGGTGGACGCCGGAGTTGACGAAGAGGCCGTGTTCGACATCTCAATGGGCAAAGACCGCGTTGTGGCGCTGCATCCGAGACGGCACAGTCGGGCTGCGCTGATCGCCGGCTCGACCATCGCAGCACTGGTCGTATCAAGCGGTGCTGCGGCTGCAGTCACCGGTGACCCCTTCCTGGTGGCGAAGGCTCCGCTCAAGGCGATCTCAAGCGTCAACCCCTTCGATCACGACACCGACAGTGACCACGACGCTCGCGACGAGCTCCCGGCTCAGGCCAGCGATGTCGCAGAGGCCAACAAGCTGCTGGCGGATGCCCAACGAGCGGCCGCACAGGGCGACGCGGCGCAAGCGCAGCGACTCCTCGACGAAGCAAGGGCACTGCTTGGTGATAGTGCGAACCCCGGTCAGCAGCATCGGGTCGACCACTTGACCGCGGTTTTGGGCGGCGCCGACCATTCAGGACAGTCCGATCACGGGCAAGGAAACGGCGGACCCGCGAACGGACAAGGTCAAGGCAAGGGTCAGGGCAAAGGCCAGGGCAAGAGCAAGGGGCTGGGTCAGGGGACCGGCACCGGGCATGGGAAAGGCACGGGCACGGGTCACGGAACCGGCCAAGGCTCCGGTCAGGGAACTGGCCAGGGCACTGGCACCGGTCAGGGAACGAACGACCCAGGGCAGGGCAAAGGTCCCGGAGACAATGGTCAGTCCAGCGGTAGCTCAGGCGACCCCAACTCCGGGGGCGCAGAACCAGGTGGAGGGCCGGGGGGCGACCCAAAAGGACCGGCCTCGGGGAAGGGCCAGACCAAGGACGGAAGTAGTAATGCAGGGGGCAGCGGCAAAGGCTCTGCTTCAGACGGATCGAACGATTCGCACAGCACCAAGGCCAATCACCCATCGAAGGACCCGCACGCCTGATCGGGGTCGACCCGAGCCCGCAAGGTAGCCGCGCGCGCCCCGGTAGACTGGTGGAAATGGACGACATGCCCACCCAGGCCGACTCAGATCCGGCCAGCCGCGTAGAGGCCGGGCCGTTCGACGTGTGGGGACTCACCTACGACGACGTTCTGCTCTTGCCAGGTGCCACCGACCTCGAGCCGTCCGAGATAGACACCACGACCCGGCTCACCCGCGAGATTGAGCTCAAGACACCTCTGGTCTCCGCGGCGATGGACACCGTGACCGAATCCCGCATGGCCATCGCGATGGCGCGTCAAGGCGGGCTTGGCGTCTTGCACCGCAACCTGTCGATCGATGACCAGGCCTATGAAGTCGACTTGGTCAAGAGGACGCAGACCGGCATCATTTCCAACCCCGTGACCATCGGACCCGACGCAACGTTGGAAGAGCTTGACCGAGTCTGCGGTCAGTACCGAGTCTCGGGGCTCCCGGTTGTCGACGAGAGCAAGACCTTGCTCGGCATCATCACCAACCGAGATTTGCGCTTCGTCCCGGTTGCCGAGTGGGGCAGCACCAAGGTCAACGAGGTGATGACGTCTGAGTCGCTGATCACAGGCCCGATTGGCATCTCACGCGATGAAGCCACCGGGCTGCTGCGCAAGCACAAACGTGAGCGACTGCCCTTGGTCGACGAGGCCGGGCGCCTCGGCGGACTCATCACGGTGAAAGACTTCGTCAAATCTGAGCAGTTCCCCTTGGCATCGAAGGACGCTCAGGGCCGACTCATGGTTGGGGCAGCGATCGGCTACTTCGGCGACTCGTGGCTGCGGGCGACAACGTTGGTCGAGGCTGGCGTGGACGTTCTGGTGGCCGATACCGCGCACGGGCACGTCCGCATGCTCTTGGACATGGTGCGCAGGTTGAAGAGTGATCCTGCCACCCGGCACGTTCAGGTCATTGGCGGCAACGTTGCCACGCGCGACGGGGCACAGGCGTTCGTCGAGGCAGGTGCGGACGCGGTGAAGGTTGGTGTCGGGCCAGGCTCGATCTGCACCACTCGCATCGTCACCGGTGTCGGCGTTCCACAGATCACTGCTGTGTATGAGGCTTCCCCGCCATGCAAGGCCGCAGACGTTCCCGTGATTGCCGACGGTGGCCTGCAGTACTCCGGTGACATCGCCAAGGCCATCGTGGCGGGAGCCGACGCAGTGATGGTCGGGTCGCTGCTTGCTGGGTGCGACGAGTCTCCGGGAGACCTGGTCTTCGTGAACGGCAAGCAGTACAAGTCGTACCGGGGTATGGGTTCGCTGGGTGCGATGTCGAGTCGCGCCAAGAAGTCGTACTCCAAAGACCGTTACTTTCAGGCCGAGGTCACCGGCGACGACGAGCTCATCCCGGAAGGGATCGAGGGTCGGGTGGCCTACCGCGGACCGCTGGCCGCAGTGGCGCACCAGCTCATCGGTGGCCTGCACCAGTCGATGTTCTACATCGGAGCGCGAACTGTTGCCGAGCTTCAGGCAAAGGGTCGGTTCGTGCGCATCACCTCGGCGTCCCTGAAAGAGAGCCATCCGCACGACATCCAGATGACCACCGAGGCGCCGAACTACACGTCACGCTGACAAACGCGTGACACCCACGACGACGGGACACCTATGACAGAGATGGAGATCGGACGCGGCAAGCGCGGACGCTCGGCTTGGCGCTTCGACGACATCGCAATCGTTCCGCACCGTCGCACCCGTGATCCTGAAGAAGTCTCGATTGCATGGCAGATCGACGCGTACCGCTTCGAGCTTCCACTGATGGCGGCGCCGATGGACTCCGTGGTCTCACCGGAGACGGCGATCACCATCGGACGCCTCGGCGGTGTGGGAGTGCTCAACCTCGAGGGACTCTGGACCAGGTACGACGACCCGACACCGCTGCTGTCCGAGATTGCCCAGCTGCGGGACGAGCAGGTCACTTCACGGATGCAGGAGCTGTACACCCAGCCGATCTCAGAAGATCTGATCGTGCGACGGATCAACGAGGTGCGTGATGCGGGTGTGATCACGGCTGCGGCGTTGTCGCCTCAGAGAACCAAACAGTTCTGGAAGACCGTCGTGGATGCGGGCGTCGACCTCTTCGTCATTCGCGGCACCACTGTCTCGGCGGAGCACGTGTCGAGCCAGTCCGAACCGCTCAACCTGAAGCAGTTCATTTACGAGCTCGACGTGCCCGTGGTTGTTGGCGGTGTCGCTACGTACACCGCTGCTTTGCACTTGATGCGCACCGGTGCCGCAGGCGTCCTCGTCGGTTTTGGCGGTGGAGCAGCGCACACCACGCGCGATGTTCTTGGCGTGGCCGTGCCCATGGCCACGGCAGTGGCCGATGTTGCGGCCGCCCGGCGTGACTACATGGACGAGTCCGGTGGGCGCTACGTCCACGTCATCGCTGACGGGGGAGTCGGCAATAGCGGTGACATCGCGAAGGCGATTGCTTGTGGAGCTGACGCTGTGATGATGGGTTCGCCACTGGCTAGAGCTACCGATGCCCCAGGGTCGGGCTGGCACTGGGGCACCGAAGCCCACCACCACCAGCTTCCTCGCGGCGAGCGCGTGCGGGTCGGTGCGGTCGGGACTCTCGAAGAGGTACTGGTGGGGCCCTCACGCACCGCCGACGGGTCGATGAATCTGTTCGGCGCACTACGCCGCGCGATGGCGACGACCGGCTACTCCGACTTGAAAGAGTTTCAGCGGGTTGCGGTCACGGTGCTGCCGTAACCATCTGACACAGGTATCAGTCTTCGTCTCGCCACGAGCGCCAGAGCGCCGCGTAGGCGCCGTCAGCACTGACCAGCTCATCGTGGCTGCCAGCCTCGGCGATCTTGCCGTCCTCGACCACTACCACTCGCTTGGCGTCGTGTGCCGTCATCAGTCGGTGTGCGATCGCGATCACGGTTCGACCTTCGAGGACTGCCGCGAGTGACTGTTCAAGATGGCGTGCGGCGCGAGGGTCGAGAAGTGAGGTCGCTTCGTCGAGCACCAGAGTGTGCGGATCGGCCAGCACCAGTCGCGCGAGTGCCAGCTGCTGCGCCTGCGCGGGGGTGAGCTTGAGGCGTCCGGTGCCCACTTGGGTCATCAGTCTGTCCGGCAGCGCTTCGGCCCACTCTGTGGCGTCGACGGCACCCAGTGCCTCCCACAGCTCAGTGTCTGAGGCGTCGGGTTTGGCGAGCAGCAGGTTGTCGCGGAGCGTCCCGATGAAGACGTGGTGTTCCTGCGTGACGAGTGCAACATGACGGCGAACCTTTTCCGTCGGCAAGGTGGCAAGCGCAACTCCACCCATGTCGATGGTGCCGGTTCGAGGTGCATGCAAGCCGGCGAGCAAACGTCCCAGCGTCGACTTGCCAGCGCCGGACGGCCCCACGATCGCTACCCGCTCGCCCGGTTCAATGTCGAGGTCGACACCGTGCAGCACATCGCGTCCTTCCCGGTAGCCGTACCGCACTTGCCGGGCGTGCAAGTCGGACGCCTGCGGCTCACGCGAGCCATCCGTCACGGGATCGGGGACGTCGTGGACGCCGATCAGACGTGCCAGCGAGGCTTGTCCGACCTGCAGCTCGTCGTACCACATCAAGATGATGTCGACGGGTTCGATCAGCATTTGCGTGTAGAGCACGGCGGCAGTGACTTGCGCGAGGCTGACATGACCGTCGGCATAGAGCCACCCGCCGAGCGCCAAGACGGCAGCCAACGGCAGCGCGTACGAGATCTCAATAGCTGGGAAGAACACCGTGCGCAGATACAGCGTGTAGCGCTCCCAGCTCACCCAACGCTTGATGGCGCTGTCAGTGCGACGGACGCGCGCGTCGCCGAGTCGGTAGGCCTCGACCGTGCGTCCCGCGTCAACGGTTTCAGCGATACCGGCGTTGACGGCGGCGTACGCCGACATCTCGTGGCGGTAGCCGTATGGTGCGCGCTTGAAGTACCACCTGGTGACGCCGAGGATCAGGGGCACGGCAAACAGCCACGACAGCGCAAGCAACCGCGACGTGAAGAGCAGCGCCGCGAAGACCAGCGTCGCTGTCACGATGGCGATAGAGATCTCAGGTACTGCGAGTCGGACTGCCCACGAGAGCCGGTCCACGTCTGTGGTCGTTCGCGTGACCAGATCGCCGGTACCTGCACGCTCAACGACGCCCGGAGGATGGGCGACGACTCGAGTCAAGAAGTCTTCACGAAGGTCAGCCAAAATCGACTCACCTAACACGGCCCCGCGGATCCGCGCCCACCTGGTGAACAAGGTCTGCACGACCAAAGCCACCAAGAAGATCAGCGCCGCCTTGTTGATGTAGGCGCTATCAATACCGTTGTCGAGCTGCTCTACCAGGTCGCCGAGGATCTGTGGACCCACGATCGAGGCGGCTGCGGCGACCGAGTTCAGGGCCACCAGGGCGAGGAAGATGCCCTTGCGGCGACGCAAGAGGCCGATCACGTAGTTGCGCACCGACCGAGGTGACGACACGGGCAGCTTGCCCTCGACACTCTTCTCCATGACGGCGAGCGACTCGGGGGGCTTCATGCGTCCTCCCCTCGAGTCACGGTGTAGCGGTAGTCGGCGTTCTCTCTGAGCAGCTCGCGGTGGCGTCCCGTGGCATGCACCTTTCCGTCCTTGAGATAGACCACCGAGTCGACGTGTTCGAGCAGCAGTGGGCTCGTGGTGAATACCACGGTCGTCCGGCCGGCGCGTGCGTCCCTGAGCGAAAGGCCGATGCGGGCCTCGGTGTGCGCGTCTACTGCGCTGGTGGGTTCGTCGAGGATCAAGATCTCTGGGTCGGCGACGAGTGAGCGCGCCAATGCCAACCGTTGGCGCTGACCGCCGGACAGCGAACGGCCTCGTTCAGGCAGGTCGGTGGCGAGTCCGTCGGGAAGTGCATCGATCACGTCCAGGGCCGAGGCGTAACTCAAGGCGCTGTCCACGGCCACGCGTCCCGTCCGCGGAATGTCGAAGAGATCCTCGGCGGCGCCCGACAAGATCATCGGGTCCTTGTCCTGAACCAGCACCCGCTCGCGCACGGTGGGCAGCGGCATGTCTTCCATTCGTGTGCCGTCCAGCACGACATCACTGTCGCGGTAGCGGCCAAGACGATCGATGAGCACTTCGGACGCGTCGGGGTCGTCGGTGACGACGGCGGTCAGCTTGCCTGGGCTGATCACCAACCCTGTGACGGGATCTGTGATCTCACCTGCCTGTGACGTCGGTACGTTGCCCGCGTCCGGCTCATCGCCTTCGTCGAACGTGCGATCGAGAAGAAGCACACTGACAACGCGTGCGGACGCCACGCGCGCAGCTGTCCACTTGTGCGCGGCCTCGGTGATGGTGCGCAGCGGAAGGACGAGGAAAGCGGTGTACCCGTAGAAGGCGACGAGCTGCCCGACTGTGAGCTTGCCATCCAGAGCCAAGTGGGCGCCCAGCCACGTGACGATGACAACGAAGAGCCCGGGCAGGAACACCTGCAGGGCATCGAGCAGCGCCCTGATCCGGGCCGTCCTGACGGCGGCAACCTGCACCTTATGCGACTCCGCTTGAAATCTGGCGAGGAAGAGGTCTTCACCACCGATGCCACGCAGCACCCGCAGGCCGGCGACCGTGTCTGCGGCGAGCTCTTGCGTCATACCAAGGTGCACCCGCTGCTCGCGCTCACGCCGCTCGAGCGGGCGAACGAGGGGAGCAACCCCCAACGACAGCAGGGGTACGCCAACCAGCACGATGATCCCGAGGGTGGCGTTGGTGAACACGAGGATGACGGCAACGACGAGGAATGCGATCACCGCACCCACCATGCGTGGCAACACGTCGAAGGCGTTGCCGATCCTTTCCACGTCGTTGGCGGACGCTGCGACCACTTCGCCGGTGGCAACCTGCTTCGGTAGGTCGGCCCCGAGGTCTGCAGCTCTACGGATCAGCAGCTGCTGCACCCTGGCACCAGCTGTGATCCAATTGTTGACCGCGAGGCGGTGCCGAATCAGGCCAGCGCCGGCGACAGTCAACCCCAGTACAAGCACCACGCCCGCCCACATCAGCGCTCGTGCCTGGTCTGTGTCGCTGATCGCTTGCACTCCTGCGCCGAGCGCGCCTGGGATCAATGCCTGTCCGACCATCCAGACCACCCCCCAGAAGACACCGAGCGCGAGCAAGCGCTTCTGGTTGAGGCCGATCCATCGCAAGAAGCGTCCAGGCGTCGACAGGTCGGGGACGCCCGGATCAGCGAAGGGGAGGTGCTCGAACATAGCCTCCCCACGCTAGGGGACGGCGGCGTCCCGGGGCCAACGACTTGTTGCCGCGTCGCTAGGATCAACCAATGACAGCCGATACCTTCGACACCGTTCTGGTGGTCGATTTCGGCGCTCAGTACGCGCAGCTCATCGCGCGCCGCGTCCGCGAGGCTCGCGTGTACAGCGAAATTGTTCCTCATACCTTGCCGGTTGAAGAGATGTTGGCGAAGAAGCCGGCGGCGATCATCTTGTCCGGCGGACCGAGCAGCGTCTACGCCGATGGTGCCCCCCAGGTAGAGCCGAGCCTCTTCAAGGGAGGCGTTCCGACGTTCGGCATCTGTTACGGGTTCCAGGCAATGGCACAGGCGCTGGGCGGCGAGGTGGTTCGCACCGGAACTTCCGAGTTCGGCGGCACTCCGCTCAACGTCGTCGACCGCGAGTCGGTGCTTTTCAGCGGAATGCCGGACAAGCTCTCGGTGTGGATGTCGCACGGTGACTCGGTGACGCTCGCGCCGGAAGGTTTCACCGTGTCGGCGATGAGCGAAGGAGCCCCGGTGGCGGCGTTCGAGAACGTCGATGGCGGGCTTGCGGGCGTCCAGTTTCACCCCGAAGTGATGCATTCACAGAAGGGCCAGGAGGTGCTCGAGCACTTTCTGTTCGAGATCGCCGGCTGTCGGCCAACCTGGACGATGGCCAACGTCATCGACGAGCAAGTCGAGGCGATTTCGGAGCAGGTTGGTGACAAGCTGGCGATCTGCGGCCTGTCCGGCGGCGTGGACTCTGCAGTTGCGGCCGCGTTGGTGCAACGGGCGATCGGCGATCAGTTGACGTGCGTGTTCGTCAACCATGGGCTGCTACGTGCGGGTGAGCCCGAACAGGTCGAGAAGGATTTCGTGTCTGCCACCGGTGTTCGACTCAAGGTAGTCGACGCAGAACAGCGTTTCCTCGACGCGCTCATCGGGGTGAGCGACCCTGAAGAGAAGCGCAAGATCATCGGTCGCGAGTTCATAAGAGTCTTCGAGGACGCAGCTGCCGAAGTGGTTGCCGAGGCAGGCGCTCACGGACGACAAGTCGAGTTCCTCGTGCAGGGGACGCTTTACCCGGATGTCGTCGAGTCCGGTGGCGGCACCGGAACCGCCAACATCAAAAGCCACCACAACGTAGGCGGCCTCCCAGACGACCTTCAGTTCCAACTCGTCGAACCACTGCGAAACCTGTTTAAGGACGAAGTGCGCGCGGTCGGCGAGCAGCTCGGGCTTCCGTCAGAGATCGTGTGGCGTCATCCCTTCCCCGGACCCGGCCTCGGCATTCGCATCATCGGCGAGGTCACCCGGGAACGTCTGGACACATTGCGTGCCGCAGACGCCATCGCGCGGGAAGAACTTAGTCGCGCTGGGCTCGACCACGACGTCTGGCAGTTTCCTGTGGTCTTGCTTGCAGAGGTGCGCTCGGTGGGTGTCCAAGGAGACGGTCGAACCTACGGGCACCCCGTGGTGCTTCGTCCGGTCTCCAGCGAGGATGCAATGACCGCCGACTGGTCACGCCTTCCGTACGACCTGATCGCGCGCATCTCGACGCGCATCACCAACGAGGTGCGAGAGATCAACCGTGTGACCCTTGACGTCACCAGCAAGCCGCCGGGCACCATCGAGTGGGAGTAGTACACCAAGGCTGCCCTGCGGGTTTGCGTCCCTGAGTACGAGACTCGTGATCGACTTGGGTCACTCCTCGTAGGCCCCGGGGGGCAGCGCCGTTCTGCTGTTTCTGGTGTCGATGCAGAGGTATGCCCAGGCGTAGTCAATGAGGGTCCGGTTGAATCGTGGATCCCCGCCTAGGGCCTTGATCGTGTCCGTCTCCTGAAGGTACTGCTGTTCAAGCATCCACTGCTCTGGCCCTTGGTATTCGTCGTCGAACTCAGGTTGGGCCTCCAGCCACTCGCAAGAAGCCCAACCTGCGGACAGCACACGATCCTGGTTCGCTTGCCACCATTGCTCATCCGCCACCGACTTGCCCTTACTCCGGTCGAAGGCCCGCTCGGCGTGTTTGAGGAAGCCGTTCTCGTCAGCCGCGCTTTGGCAGGCCGACAAGGCCAACACAAACCCCGCAACGGTGGTCGCTGCTTGGAAGGCGAGACTGTTAAGCATGCTGCGTGTCGGAGTCACTCGTAATGAACGCCACTTCCTCGACGTGGACCTATCCATCGTGTCCCAGAG